>JBJOJU010000313.1:0-2921 GCA_046046485.1 Chloroflexota bacterium
GGTAGCACTGATGCACGATCGGCGTGCTATAGCGCTTGCGGATGACGATGTCGGCGCGCTTGATGGCTGCTTCGACGTCGCCCCGGTTGAACTTGACCACGTCGTCGAGGTTCGACGGGGCGCGTTTTTCGGTGTCGCCGCCCTTGTCGACCGCCGCATGAGCAGCCGTCAGATCCATGCCTTCTTTGGGCAGCCCATTGGGCCAGATGACCGGTGCATCGGGTGCGAGTGCGGCCATCATGTCGCCGACGACCGGCAGCGGCTCGTACTCGACGATGACTGCATCCGCGCCGTCTTTAGCAGCGCCTTCGCTCTCGGCGATGACTGCGACAACCGGGTGACCGCGGAACAACGCCCGATCATGCGCCAACACGGCACTGCCGCGCGAGTTGACAGGACGATCTTTGGTGGGCAATTCGGCAGCGGTCAACACAGCGACCACGCCCGGCACAGCCAGGGCGGCGGTTTTGTCGATGCTGACGATGCGTGCGTGGGCGTATGGGCTCAACACCGGGCGTGCATAGAGCATCCCGGGCAAGGTGATATCTCCGGCGTAGCGGACATCGCCGACCAGTTTCTCGGGACCATCGATGATTTTGTGGCGTTTGCCGAGGGTTTTGTAGGGGGACGTGGTCATGGGACTCCTCTGGGTATCCGGTCTGTCACACGACAGGCCGGCAGCCGATTCTGAGGGACGGGCACGCGCACACAGCAAACGACACGTTCCCGTGCGCCGCAGCGCGTTTTTCACACGAAACGCTGCGACATGCGCAGGGGCGACGGGATATGAACATTTTACCGCAGTTCTATCCCCTGGACAACGCCCGCCGTGCACAGCGCGCACACACCAGCAGGTGCTGATGAAAACGCACCACGCAGCATGGCTACGTGGTGCGCTGCAGACCGGTCAGACCCGGGCAGGCGGGGTATTGCCTGCTTCGGTGATAGCACGGCGGACATTGACGAAGAGCAACAACAACAAGCCGGCGATGAAAAAGAACCCGATCATGACCAACGCCAGGCGGTACGACCCGGTGAACTGCAGGACAAGGCCGAACACCAACGGTCCGATCCAGCTCGTGCCGCGCTCGCTGACCTCGTAGAGGCTGTAGTACTCGGCTTCTTTGCCATGGGGAATCATCTGGGCGTACAACGACCGCGACAGCGCTTGGGTCCCTCCCAGCACGATGGCGATACCAGCACCCAGCCCGAGGAATTGGGGCACGCTGCCCTTGGCGATGTAGTAGGTCACACCCGTCAGGGCAGCCCAGATGACCAACGAGATGGCGATGGCGCTTTTCGCGCCGATACGGGAGGCGACGGCATTGAAGGCATATGCGCCCACAAACGCGACGAACTGCACCATCAAAATGGTGATGATCAACGTCTGCGATTCCATGCCCAGCTCTTGGGTGCCGAACTGCGACGACAGCGAAATCACTGTCTGCACGCCGTCGTTGTAGAGCAGGTACGCAGCGAGAAAGAGCATCGTCATTGGGTATTTGCCCGCGCCACGGATGGTCTCACCGAGCTGGGCGAACCCCGCCGACAAGACGTTTTGGCCGGCTGCGAGCTGCCGGGCTGCGTCGCTTTCGCGCAGACCGGTGAGCGGGATCCGCAAGAAAATCGCCATCCAGATACCAGCCGACGCAAGACAGACGCGCACCGCCATACCACCGGTCAACCCGAAGGTGTCGTGCATGATGTAAATGACCAGGTTCAACACGAGCAACAGCCCGCCACCCAGGTAGCCCCAGGCGAACCCCCGCGACGAGACCGCGTCGCGTTCGTCTGCGCTGGCAATGTCAGGCAGGAATGCGTTGTAAAAGACCATCGACGCACCAAACGCCAAGTTGGCCACCAGGTACAACCCGGCGCCGAGCAGGTAGTTTTCACCCTCGATGAAAAACATCAAGACGGTGGCGATCGTCGCGACGTAGGCGAAGATCCCCAGCATGCGTTTCTTGAGGTTGGTGTAGTCGGCGACGGCACCCAGAATAGGCAAGAAAAAGACCTGCAGGAGCACCGACAGCGAGGTGACATAGGGAAAAATCGCATCGGTGGCGATGGGGATATTGGGACCGAACGGGTAGACCATGCAGTTCTGCACGTCACAATCGGTGAACGCCCCGGTCGCGATTGCTGCTGCTTGGGCCACACTCGTCAAATACGGGCCCAGGAAGACGGCGATGACCGTGGTCGAGTACGCCGACACGGCCCAGTCGAAGTAATACCACGCCCGCTGGGCAGCGGTGCCTTTCAACATACAACCCTCCTATGGGTGTGTGTCCGAGCCAGCTCGGTGCTCGTGCATATGGATGAACGGGACGGTATGTCGAAAGTATAACCCATTTCGATCGAAGGCTGTGCTGACGCCCACGAGCTGTACACCTGCGGCTGCAGCATGCCAGACCGCCGCTGCCAAGACCGGGTCGATGTCGGCGTCGATCGCCACTGCCTGTGCTTCACCCTGGGCGACGACGACCAACGCCGTCCGGGTGCCGTCGGCGGCCAATGCAGCGAGCTCGGTCACGTGACGGCTGGCCCGGGTGCTCGGCGCATCGGGGACGATGCCCAGGCCCTCGCGGATGCGGCCAGCCGATTTGACCTCGACCACACACGGCCCCGTGGGGGTGGTCAACACGAAATCAAAGCGGCTCGCCCCCACGGCGACTTCGCTGCGCACCGCCGTGTAAGCGGGCAGCCCGAGGGGGACCTGGGCGGTGAGCAGGAGCTTCATGAGGCGATTGGGGAGCAGGGTGTCGAGCGAGGCCCAGCGCCCGTCGGGGAGCAGGGCGGCAGCGGCTTGCCAACTGGTGGCGCGTTTTTCACCGAGGCGTTCGACCAGACAGAGCGCACAGCCGGGGATCAGGGTCTCGAGCAAGCGGCCGCGATCGGCAACATGCGCGCGTACCTCGGTA
>JBJOJU010000317.1:0-2816 GCA_046046485.1 Chloroflexota bacterium
CCGGGCTCAGTTATGCGGGAAGAGTACAGCGAAGAGCTGCGTCCCCGGTTCGCCCACTTGGAACGTATCGGTCAGACAAAACCCCTCGAAGGGCAGGTAACTACTGCTCCCCATCGCATCGTGGAAGGCGTTTTCGATGTTCACCGCGGCGATGTAGTAGGCCAGCAACACGATTTCGTTGGCGTGGATTTCGTGCTGGTATTTGCGTTGCAAATCGGCCGGTGTGATCAGCCCGCTCTGGATCAGGCGCGTGATGAACGTGCCCGTGCCGGTGAACGGGTCGAGGATGTGCACCGCTTCGTCGCTCAGGCTGCTGGCGAATTCCTGCTGCAGCACGTCATTGACCGAGTGGATAATAAAGTCCACCACTTCGACCGGGGTATACACAATCCCCAGTTGCTCGACCATTTTGGGGAAGGCTGTTTTGAAGAATTTGTCGTACAGCTCGATGATGATGCGCTGCTTGCCGGCGGCGTTGTCGATGCCGGCAGCCCGCATTTTGACCGAATCATAGAACTTCTGCAGCGTATCGGTATCCTGCCCCACCGCCTGGTCTTCGAGCACGTCGAGCATCGTCTGCATCGATTGCGAGATGGGGTTGCTCTTGATGAACGAATACCCGTCGAACAACGCCTCGAACACCGGCCGCGTGATGATGTGCTGCGACAGCATCTCGATGGCCTGGGTCTGGCTGATGCTGGGGTTGATGTTGGCCTGCAGTTCCTTCAGGAAGCGGGCAAACGTGTCGCGCTGACGCGTGTCGTCGTTCACCAGCCGTGTGATACGGGCCACCTGGCGCTCGGCGATGTCGGCCACGTTTTTGGCCCACTGCTCCCAGTAGCGCCGGTCACCGACTTTCTGCACCATCCGCGCGAAGATGGCGTTCTGCAATTCGCTGAATTGCATCGTCATCTGGCTCCCGTAGATGGCTTTGGTTTCGCTGGTTTTACTCGGCTTCTCGCCCGACCCAATGCCCACAACGGTGATTTTCTCGGGCAACGTTTTGTTCAACTCGATTTTGTTGATGGTCGCATTGAAGCGGTCGTCATGGGCGCGCAGGGCGTTGAGCACGGTCCAGACCACTTTGAAGCGCTCGTTGTCGTTGAGGGCCACCTCGGGCTCGACGTCGCTGGGCACGACGATGGGGATGATGATGTAGCCGTATTTTTTGCCGGGTGCTTTGCGCATCACGCGCCCCACCGATTGCACCACGTCGACCTGCGAATTGCGGGCGGAGAGGAAGAGCACCGCGTCCAGCGAGGGCACGTCCACCCCTTCGCTCAGACATTTGACGTTGGTGAGCATGCGGCATTCGGGGCGTTCGCTGTCGGCTTTGAGCCAGCTGAGCAGACGGTCGCGCTCGGGAGCATTCATGGTCCCGTCGATGTGGTCGGCGTCGATGGCGATGAGTTTGGCTTGTTGTTCGGCGGGCAGGCTGGCGATGTAGTCGTGCGATACCTGGTCGAACATCTGGGTAATGGTTTTCGAGGCCTTGATACTGGCACAAAAAGCCACGGCCCGGCGCATCGGCTCCGGGTCGCTGGCGGCGATGGTGCCGTTGTCGCCGACGATTTGCTTCGAGAGGGCGTTGACGCAGCCCATTAATTTGAGGGCATCGTCGCCGGGGATTTCGTAGGTGCCGTTGCCCAGCAGGTTCTGCATATGGGCGGGGATGGTGCTTTCGCTGACGGTCAAAATCAGCACTTTGTAGTCGGTGAGCAGGTCGCGTTCGACCGCTTCGCCGAAGCCGATGCGGTACATTTCGGCGCCGTAGAGGGATTCGTCGTCCATCGAACAGAGGATGGCATCGGCTTCTTTGGCCTTGGATTTGGCGTCGTCGCTGAACAACCGCGGCGTGGCGGTCATATAGACGCGCTTGGCGCCGGCGATGAAGGAATCGTCGTGGACGCGGATGAAATGCGATTCGTCGTAACCCGTTTTGTCTACCGATTCGAGCGCGACGCCGGTGGTGCGGTGTGCCTCGTCACACACAATCAGATCAAAACGACCGTACTGCGGCAGTGTCTGTTGCAGGCGCTTCTGGGCCGCTGCAACGACGTCGATACTCTGATACGTCGAAAAAACGACCGTCATGCCCGGTTCGTTGTGGCGGGCACGGCGTTCGAACTGCGCGACAATGCTGTCGACGTTGGTGGACGCCGGGTAGGCTAAATCGATGACGCTGGTCAGGTCGGCATCGTCGTCGCTGCGCTTTTTGATCTGTGTGATGGCCGGGTCAGAGCAGATGCAGATGGCGTGGAGCGGGGTTGTCGCCTCGGCCGACCATTCACGCAGGCTCTGGCCGAGCAGTGCGATCGAAGGCACGAGGAAGAGGACGAGCCCGTGGTGTTTGGTCTGTGCTTCGGCCAAGCGCAGCGCGGTGAACGTTTTGCCGGTCCCGCAGGCCATGATGAGCTTGCCGCGGTCGGCGTTTGCAAAGTGGGCCAATGCATTGGTGATGGCGTCGTGCTGGTGCGGGCGCAGCTGTTTTTGGGCCAGGCGGGCGGCGCTGCCGTGGATGTGGGCGTCGAGCTTCTGCCAGTCGACCGGCGCCTCCATCAGGTCGGTCAAGTTGACGCGGGTGACGGGCGGGTTTTGGTGTTTGATGGCCTCGGTGGCATTGCTGGACCAGCGGTTGGTCGTTGAAATCCACAAGCGCTGCGCAAACGTGTGCGCAGTCCCATCGGGCAAGCTGAATGTACGGCTCGAGGTCGCCAGGAACGAGTCGACCATCGTTTTTTCGATGCTGGTCTCTGCGTCGTAGCACTTGCATTGGATGGCCCAGTATTCACCGGTATGGGTGAGGGCCACCAGGT
>JBJOJU010000323.1:0-3992 GCA_046046485.1 Chloroflexota bacterium
CATGTTGTGATCGGTACCCTCGATTTGGCGGTAGAGCGCTTCGGGTTGCGTGCAGTGTTGCTGGAGCGCAGTCTGGTCGGCTGCCGAGATAATCGTCGCTTCGGGGGCAGCCACCAGACAGAGCGTCGCAGCGGGCAGTGTCTCATATGCGGCAGACAGCTCCCAGTCGCCGCTGTGTAAAAACAGTCCTTCGACGGCTTCGCGGCGGCATTGCTGCAGCGCTTCGGCCTTCCACAGGACATCGCAGCGGTGCCAGAGTTTGTTGCGGGCTGTCAGCCAGGGGGTGGTCTGGTGCACCGCTTGGCCGATGCCTTCGGCATAGCGTTCGATGACTGCGGCACCCCAGGCGGCGGTGAGGCGCACCAACGGGTCGATGAGCACCAGTTGGCGCGGCTGCAGCGCGGCCGCAGCGGCGATGGCCGTTGCGCCGCCCCACGAGTGTCCTACCAGCGTGTCGACCTCGATGGCGAGTGTGCGACAGGCTGCCACGATGTGCTCGGCGACGCTGGTGATCTGGTGCCCCGGGAGGGTACCGCTTTCTCCGTGCCCGGGCATATCGAATGCCGTCACGGAGTAGCCCAGATTGGCGAGCACGGGTGCGACTCGCCACCAGCTGCGGGCGCTGCTGGTGACGCCGTGCAAGAGGACGATGTGGAGCGGTGCGTCGCCCCAGCGTAAATAACTCACTGTCCGATTGTTGACGATGGTCTGACCACGGGTCGGAGACATACCGGCATCACAACTCACCATGTGCTGGACCTCGAAGTGATGCTAGTGCGCAAACGCCCGGGTGACGACGTCGTGCAGAACAGCGATTCCCTGCCAGCGGTCGCCCGGTCGGTCGTAGACCAACGTCGTCGGGCCGGCAAAACCGGCGGCTTTGGCAGCAGCCAGACAGGCTTCGACCTGCGCTGGATCGATGCTGCCGTCGTCGTGGTACGACGCTTTGACGTGGACCGAGGCAGCCTGCCCGATGACCTGGGCAAAATCTGCTACCCGCGTCGTGCCCGGGAAGTTGCCGATGTCGGCACAACCGCCGTGCCCCAGTGCCGCGTGAATCGCCAGCCAATTGGCGGGGGTGGATGCCAGGGTTTTGAAGTTTTCGGTCATCACGACCACGCCGCGGGCACGGCCGTGCTCGCTGAGCCGGGTCAACGCGGTGATCGACCGGCGCAACGCAGCAGCGTCGTCGGCTGGTGCTTCGCCGCCGACGACCCGGACATGACTCGCACCGAGGGCTGCTGCCCGGTCGATCCACAGGGCGATCTGGTTGATGTCGTGCTCCCGCAGGGTGTCGTCGGCTTGCGAGATGTCATAGGCGTCGACGAGAATCGAAAAAATCTCGACCCCGGCGTGCGCCGCCGCTTGGCGCAACGCTGCAATCCCGGTCGCCGTCGTGTCGGTGATGTGGAAGTGGCAGATTTCGAGCGTCCCGATGCCGGCAGCGCGCGCGCGGGCGGGGAGCTCTGCGAGCGGCAACGTGCCGTCGGTCAAATACGGGTGGACGCTCCAGGTGGTCAATGCGATCCGTTGCATGTCAGATGATCTCCAGATAGTCACGATCCGGCAGCGCAGGAAACGGTGCAGTGGGCAGCGTCTGATACCAATACGCGACCGAGGCGATGTCGTCTTGGAGCGGCAGGTAGCGACCGTCGCTGCGCCAACCCAGTGCCTGGATGGTCACCCGCAGATCGCGCTGGAAGCGAATCGGGTCCATGATGTGCCAGCGGTACATGCCGAAGCGCGTCTGTGAGCGGTATGTCCCGTCGGGGCGCAAGACCTGCGACAGCCCGGCATACGGTGTGGTGAATTCGCGGTAGCCGCCGTCGGCCGGCCCGAGGTCGAAGTTGTAGGAGCCGCAGAAATAATCCTCGGTGCCGGTCCCGCAGATGGTGGGGAACTGACCGTCGCCGTCCATGAAAAACTTGATTTCGCCTTCGCCCCACCAGCCGCTGTTGTTGACACCCCATGCCATGTAGGTGCCCACATAGTGCCCTTGGCCGCGGACACCGTCGAGGATGGTGTAGTCGGTCGCGTAGGGCAACGGGTTGGTGCGGCGGAATTGCGCATGGAAGTAGGCGCAGTTTTCGGGGACCTCGGTCAACGTGTAGTTGATCTGGTAGTAGAGGGTCGTTTCTTTCTCCGAGAGATTGGTGACGGTGATGCGGCACCGCTCGCGGAAGGGCATTTCCCAATAACAGTTGAAGGCACTGCCCGGGTTGACACACACCGCCAGGGAGCTGAGTTGGGCGTATTTGCCCCAGCCGCTGGCAAAAAAATCACCCAACGGTGCTTCGACCGACGGGTTAATTTGGTTATCCCAGTAGATGCGGATGATTTGGAGGCGGAAATTGCCGGTGGGCGTCAACCAGATCTGTTGGATTGCACCCATCCCGTCGATGTCGGCGATTTCGCGGGTTTCGCCCGAGGCGATGCGGATCGAGGGCGAAATCTTCCAGCCTTGGCCCAATCCGCGCGCATGGGGTAACCCCGTACCTTCGGTCGCCATGCCGCCGCGCCCTTTCGCGCCGTCGTAGTTCTCCGGGCTTATCGAACGACTCTGTGCGTCCGACAAGCGGGACAAATTCCCCATGTGCAAACCCAAGCCGTTGAATCCAGCCATGCGGTTCCTCCTTGAACGCGTCGGTGCAGGCGTGTGTCGCCCTATCTTAGCACGAAGCCGTACTACCAAACGCCGCAGCTGTGCTGGTCGTCTCGCTCAGTATCTGCCGGTGACGCACCGGAACGGCCCATCAACGCCGCCTGGTGCGGGTCGGCTCCCTGCGTTCGGTCGGTTCGGGGCGTTGCGTCCGTTCTGGGCGCTCAGTAGGCTCCGGGCGCTCCGTCCGTTCCGGCCGTTTGGTCGGCTCGGGCCGGTTGGTGCGGGTCGGTTCTCTCCGTTCGGTCGGTTCCGGCTCATCCGTCGGCTCGGGACGTTCGGTGCGCGTCGGTTGCCGGGTCGCTTCGGGTCGCTCGGTGCGTTCCGGACGTTCGGTCGACTCAGCTCTGCGGGTCGCTTCGGGGCGCTCCGTCGCGGGCGGGCCACGGGTTTCGTCGGCACGCCGGGTCGGCTCGCCGACCCGCGTGGGGTCTCTACGATCGGATTCTCGCGTCCCCTCGGGGCGCTCGCGCGAGGGTGTGGGCCGCCAGCGACTCCAGGTGGGGGTGGGAGTAGGCGGTGGGTCCTCGCGACCCGGTTTTTCGTCGTCGTCGTCTTTCCCACCCCCCTTGGGCGTGGGCGTCAGGGTTTGCTTTGTGCCCCCCGTACTCTCGTCGTCGTCGACCTCGGTCGGCTTTTTGGTGGGGTTGCCGTCGGCGCTGCCCGTGTCGCTGGTGGGGGTCCGCTGCGGGCGGCGTGTCGCCGTGGCTCCGTCTGCTTCGTCGCGCTCGTCGGTCGCAGCGGGAGCTCCGTCGGTATCGGTGGGCTCAGGGCGGTCTGCGCGCGTCGGCTTTGGTTCGCGGCTCGGCCGCATGGTCACGGTGGGCGGTAGCGTCTCGGTCGGTACGACGACCGGCGGTGCCTGGTTGCGTTCGACCGGGGCAGGAGCCATGTCGTCGAGCTCCGGAACCGTCGCAGGGTCGGTGACCGTTTGGGTTTCGTCGCGCTCGCGCGGTGCTTGGCCGTCGTTCGCGTCGACTTCGGTGCGGATCTCGACGACGTCGACGGTGTCGCTGGCGACGGTCACGGTGCTCCCGTCGACGCCGGTGCTGACCGCGGTCTTGCCCCCCGGGGCAAACTGCAGATTCCGCACCGTGTGCGCGATGGATTGGTTGTCGTTGGTCGTGGCGACGACCACACGGGGCGATGCCGGAGCGGCACTCGCGACCGCGACTGCGCCGTTTTTGGCATCGAAGCGGATATCACTGGCGACCGTCTCGTCGAGCCGCATCTCTTGGATGCCGAGGACGCGCCCTGCACTGAACGCAGTGATGTTGACGGGGACCGACGCAGCGCCGGTCACCTTGATGGTGCCTTCGACGTCGTCGGGAAG
>JBJOJU010000325.1:0-8705 GCA_046046485.1 Chloroflexota bacterium
CGGCGACCCCCAGGGTGCGCACAATAGTCACTTGGGCGATGCCCGCACACACTTGTGCGATCGCGGTGCTGCCCAGCGCGGCGGCGATGTGACGTTGCCAGTGCTTCACCAGGGCCTCCCGTGACGCAGCGCGTACCAACACCCCAGCAGACAGCCCAGTGCCGCTGCCCGCAGGTGCGCAGCATAGCGGCGTAGTGAGCGAGGTTGGGCGGTGGGTGGTGTGGTCCGTGCACCTGCCACTCGCCACACCCCGAGACGGGATGCCACATCGGCCCGTGCCGCTGCGATTCCGTACCACGCATACCAGACATGGACCGCCACCATGCCCGTGGTGTAGCCGTGGGCGTGCGACTCCGCTCGGGCAGCGGGTTGCCAAGCGTCGTGGCTGAGCCGGAGGCGCGGATCGTAGGCGACCTCGTGCCCGCGTGCCAAAAGGCGCAGCGTGTATTCGACGTCTTCGCCGGCCGCACTCAGTGTCCCAGCGCCGAGAAAAGTGCGAAAGCCCCCGTTGCGCCGGGCAGCTGCGACGGCGACGATGCAGTTGTTGCCCTGGCCATAGTGCTCGAGGACACCGGTGGGCACGTGCCCGCGGGTGGCATGCGCAGCGACTCGCAGAGCCTGGCAGACGGCACCGTCGCCACGGGTCGCCCAGTGGAGTGTGCCTGCCGGGGTCGTCTGTGCGTGGAGCTGGAAGTCGCGCCCACTCGGGTCGGTCGCCCCGTACCAGAGTGCGACCGCCGGGTCGCGTTCGCAGAGCTGGGTGGCCGTGGCAATCCAGTCGACCGCAGGGAGGCAGTCGTCGTCACAGAAACAGACATGGGTCGTCGTCGCTGCCGCGAGTGCCGTGTTGCGGGCGTGGGCCAAGCCCCGCCCCGGCCGATGCAGGTAGTGCACAGCCCCCGGGAGGAGCCCCTGATACGGTGCCGCAGACTGGTCGACGACGATGACCGGGGTGTCGGCAATCCCCTGTACACCCGTCATGTGCGCCGCCCACTGGGCGAGGCGGTCGGGGCGTTCGCGGGTACAGACGGCGATCGTGATACTCATCGCTGCTCCGTGTCCGGCGCGGCGGCGATGACCCCCAGGTACCAACACCAGCGCAGCCACCAGCCGCCGAGGCGATAGCGCGGCTCGCCCAGTACGCACACATCGGCGGCGGCGATCCACCAACACAGGGCAGCAGCGACGGCCCGCCGCCAGGGGGTGCGACACCAGCGCGCCCACCGTGCACCGCGCGACTGAGGTGCGACACGGGGCCATGCACGCCCATAGCGAAAAAGCCTGCGCGACGCCGGCCACCACCCGTCGGGCTGCGGATCGTGGTGCATTGTCGCACCGGCGACCCGACTGACCTCCCCCAACTGCGCCAGCGCCTGCACGAGGGCAGTGTCTTCGCCGGCGGGGCCGTCGTAGGCGAGCGAAAACCCACCCACCTGCCAGAACGCCGCCCGCCGCACCGCCAGGCACATACTGGTGTACGCGTTGTCAGTATTGCGCACACGTGTGCGCATATGCCCTGCCTGCATGACCCGGTGCATGCAGCGCCGCCAATAGCCGTCTGCGGCAGCATCGGTCAACCACGGCACGGCTGCCACAACCGATTCATGCGCACACGTGTGCGCAAGCAGTGCGATGGTCTGGGCACTGACGTCGACGTCGTCGTCGACGAAGCAGACCACGGGGGTCGAGATCGTCTGAGCTCCCATGTTGCGGGCAGCGGCAGGGCTGACGCGGGTAGCGGTGCTGAGCGATCGGACGCCGGGGAGCTGCCACGCCAGCGCTGGCCCGGGGTGGACGACGACACAGGGGATGTGCTCCTCGCTGCAGCGCGCGACCAACGACTCGACCCGCTGGGGGTCGAGGGTGGGGATGACGACGGTCACCAGTGGTTCAGCGTGTTGCATCGGGTGCTCCCAGTGCGATGCCGTGTGCCGCGTACCAGCGCGGCGCGAGTTGTTCCCACGACGCAGTGACCCCGAGCGCGCATATCGCTGCGCGATCGGGCGGTTGTGTCATCGCTCGGTCGAGCGCTGCGGCATAGGCATCGGCGTCACCCGCAGTCGCCAGAATGAGCCCGATGGGCCAGTGGGTCGCTCGGTCGCCGATCGGACTGGTGATCACAGGTACGCCCAGGGCCAGACTCTCGACGATTTTCAGGGGAAAACGGGCCGCTGCGGCGGCATCGGCCCGGACCGGGTCACAGCTCGCCTGGGCACTCGCCAACAGCAGCGGGACGGCGCTGCAGTCGATCTGCCCGAGCCAGACGATGTGCTCAGCGATACCCAGTTCGGCGGCGAGGCGGTGCAGAGCTGCCTCGTCGGGGCCACTGCCGGCGATGACCAACGGCAGCAGGCGGCTGCTGCGTGCATACGCCTGCAACAGCAGGTCGACGGCGTGGCTGGTCAGGCGCAGGCTTCCCACATACACCAGCGCCGGCGTCGGTATCCCGTGTGCGCGGGCATAGGCCAGGGCAGTCGCTGAATCTGATGGTGAAAAGAGCTCCAGGTCGACCCCATTGGGCACGGCGACCGCCCGCTGGTACCCAGCGCTGCGGGTCTGCCAGCGCGTGGCGGTGGTGGTAGAGGCGACCCAGCGGGGGAGCTCACGCTCGTACCAGGCGAGGCCGGCGACGACCCATGCTGCCGCGCTGGCGTGCGACGCCGCTTCGGCGTCGTCGGCATCGAGCACCAGCGGGCAGCGGCACCAGCGGGCAGCGAGCTGCGCTGCGATTCCGTTGAGCGGCAGGGCTTTGCAGATGACCAGCGCAGCGGGGCGGGTTGCGAGTGCTGCCCGGGCGAGGCACCAGACGGCGGCGATGGCGATTGCGAGCAGTCGCACCCCGCTGGCAGGCTGCCCATCGGCGCCGACGTGCATCTGGCCCACGGTCGCGATAGTCACCCCGTCGACGGTCTGGGTCTGCGGTCCGTTTTTTTTCCACGCGGGATCGAGGCAGAGGATGGTGACGCTCCACCCATGGCGGGCGGCATACCGAGCAATGGGCAAGACGCGTGCGGCAGGGCCGGGGTGGTGCGGCGCACTCGCCGTGACGAACGTGATGCTGCTGGGCGTCATGGGCGCCCTGCCGCGCGGTAGCGCCACATCGTCGCCAGGGCACTCCACGCATCGATGGGGCGGATTTTTTTGCCGGCGCGGTACGGGCGCCCCAAGTAATGCACGGGGACTTCGGCGATCGTATAGCCCTGCGCCACCCATTTGGCGGTCAGCTCCGGGTCGATGTCGAAGCGGTCGTGATCGAGGGTGACAGCCGTGAGCGTCGAAACCCGACACATCTTGTAACACGTCTCGAGATCGGTCAGCGCAGTGCCATACAAGCGGTTGAACCACCAGGTGAGCAGGCGGTTGGCGCAGTAGTGGGTCAGGAGCATCCCTTGCGGGCGATAGCGGCCAAAGCGCGTGCCGTAGACGATGTCGGCACCGGCTTCGATCGCGGCGTACATGCCTACCAACTCCTCGGGGTTGTACTCGAGGTCTGCGTCTTGGATGACCAGCACCGAGCCGCGCACCACGGGGAGGGCGCTGCGGATCGCCGCCCCTTTCCCGCGGTTGCGGGGGTGTCGCAACACGGTGCACTGAGCGGCAGTGGGGTGTGCGGCGATGCGCTGGGGGGTCGCGTCGGTCGAGGCGTCGTCGACGACGATGATCTGCGTCGAAAGCGGCAGTTGGCTGAGCAGCGTGAGCACCTGGCTGATCGTCTCGGCTTCGTTGTAGACCGGGACGATGATCGACAACACGGGGGGCGTCATTGTGCTCCACCTGTTGCAGCAGTCAGCTCCTCGACGGCGCGCTGGAGTGCCAGCCAGCCCGGCTGGCTGGGCACCGGCACGACGGGTGGCGGGGGTGCTGCCGCGCGCTGGGTCAGCGTCGCTGCCCAGGCGTTGGGGGTGTTGGGGTGCACCACGTCGTGCGCGGCCGCCAGGCCGCCCAACGCGCCGACGGCACTGGTCAGCAGCGGCACGCCGCAGGCCGCTGCCAGTGTGGCGACCCCGCTGACGCTACCGCTGCGATAGGCCAATGCGACCACGTCGCAGGCAGCGAAATGGTCGGCGATGTCTGCGTCGGGGAGATACCGATCGACGATGCGCACACGTGTGCGCACGGCGGGGTGGGCACAGGCAGCCCGCAGGGCAGCGTCGGTGCGCCACCATTCGCCGGCGATGACGAGATAGACCGTGGCCGGGGTGTCGTGGAGGGCGGCCACGACGATGTCGGTGCCTTTGTAGGGGCGCACGAATCCAAAGCAGAGGACGACGAATGCCGCCGCGGGGATTTCCCACGCCGTGCGCAGCGCAGCACGGCGTGCCGCGCGTACGGGTGGTGGTAGCGGTGGCCCGAGGACCGCGGTGTGCAATGGCAGGGGGAGATTTTTTTCGCGCTGATGCGTCTGACTGTGCTGCCCGAAACTCACTACCCCAGCAGCTCGCCGGAGGACCGAGCGGGCGAGCCGGTGTTGCCAGGGTGCGGCGTCGGGTTCGACGAGTTGGTGATTGAGGGCGATGGTGGGGATGGCGCAGCGGCGGGCGTGGTGCAGCAATACGAGCAGAAACGGAATCCAGTACGGTGTCCACCACTGCCAGATAATCGCGTCGTATTGCCCGGGAACGACCGACGCCCATTGCCGCAACCATGCCTGCGGTGACCAGCCGTGGATACGCGCGTCGTTGACGGGCGTGCGGTCGATCAGAGCGGGGTCGGCGGCGCTGTTGCCGGGGAAGAGCCAGGCAGGGTAGAGCGGGCTGATTGCCCAGACCGTCACCGTGTGGCTGCTGCGCAACTGCGTCACGAGTTGCGCACTGAAGTGGGCGATACCGCCCCGGCTCGGGGGGAGCGGGGCCACCACCAGATAGCGGTAGTGTGGCGCCTCAGCGGTCGTCATCACGTAACCCAAAGATGCGTTGGGCGTTGTGCCACGTCGCCTGCGCGACCTCGGCGTCAGCCAGACCTTTGCGGGCTGCGATGGCCGCGGCGACGAGGGGGACGTGGGTCGGTTCGTTGCGTTTGCCGCGGTAGGGGTGCGGGGCGAGGTAGGGGCTGTCGGTTTCGATGAGCAGATGCGCCAGGGGAATCGCCGCGACGACGGCGTGCATCGCGTGATTGTTTTTAAAGGTGATCGGCCCGCTCAGCGAGAGGGTGCAGCCGATGGCGACGCACGCTTCGGCATACGCGACGTCGCCCGAAAACGAATGCAGCACGACACCGTAGGGGTGGCGCACGTCGCTGAGGACGCGCAGGGTGTCGGCGTGTGCCTCGCGGCTGTGGATGACGATGGGTTTGTGCAGTCGCGCGGCCAGGTCGATCTGGGTGCGGAAGAGCTCTTCTTGGACGGCGACGGGTGCCTTGGCGTAGTGATGGTCGAAGCCGATTTCGCCGATGGCGACGACCCGCGGATGCTGGGCGATGGCGGTGAGCTGCGCGAGCCAGTCGGGGATGGTGAGGACCTCGGGGTGGTTGGGTTGGATCCCCACGACCGCCCAACAGCCGGGCTGTCGGGTAGCGGTCGCCACCGCGCGGGCCGACGACTCGAGGTCGTAGCCGATCTCGTTGACACGAGTCACCCCCGCCTGGCGCATCCGCGCATAGACGTCGGCGCGGTCGTCGGCGAACTGATCGCTGTTCAGATGGGCGTGGGTATCGTAGTACTGCATGGTGGCGGAGCTCGCGGCGCGGGTGGTTGGTTGCCTCTATTATAGCGGTGCACTCGGGCGCGCCGAGACCGGTATAATCCAGTGGTACCATAGGGAGAAACAATGGCAGCACAGTTATTTACGCCCGTGAGCATCGGTCCGTTGACCCTGCCCAATCGCATCGTCGTCGCACCGATGTGCACCTACAGTGCTAACGACGGAGTGATGTCGGATTGGCACATGGTGCACTATGCCGGCATGGCGACGGCCACGCCGGGGATGGTCGTCATCGAGGCGACGGGGGTCGAACGCATCGGGCGCATCACCCACGGGTGTCTCGGTTTGTATTCGGATGCGGCGATGCGGGCGATGGCAGACGTCATCCGCATGGCCAAGGTGATTGCACCCCAGACGCGGTTCGGCGTCCAGATCGGCCACGCGGGCCGCAAAGCGTCGTACGCCCACCCCACCGAACCGTCCCGGCAGTTGCCGGCTGACGCGGGCGGCTGGCAGGTCGTCGGCCCGAGCGCGATCCCCTACGACACCGGTTGGCAGGTGCCCCGGGAGCTCGACGACGCCGGGATCACCCGGGTCATCGCGGCCTTCCAGAGTGCCGCGCAGCGGGCGGTGCAGGCCGGGGTCGACAGCGTCGAGCTGCACATGGCCCACGGCTACTTGCTGCAATCGTTCATTTCGCCGCTGAGCAATCGCCGCACCGATGCGTGGGGTGGTGACCTGCGCGGGCGGATGGCGTTGCCGTTGGCGGTCGTGCGGGCGGTCCAAGCCGTGCTCCCGGCGCACATCGCGTTCGGCGCGCGTATCAACGGTACCGACTGGCACGCCGATGGGTTGAGTGCCGACGACGCCGTCGGGCAAGCGCAGCTCCTCCGCGACGCGGGGTTGCATTTTGTCTGTGTGTCGAGTGGCGGCAACACGCCCCACGCCCAGGTGAAAGCCGCCCCGAAGTACCAGGTGCCCATCGCCGCGCGCGTCAAGCGCGAAGTGGGCATCACGACGCGGACGGTGGGCTTGATCAACGACCCTCACGTCGCCGAGGCAATCATCGCCGACGGCGAAGCCGACATGGTGGCGCTGGGACGGGCGTTCCTCGACGACCCGCGCTGGCCGTGGCGCGCCGCCGAAGCCCTCGGCGAGCAGGGCGTCTACCCCTTTCAATACGAACGTAGTGCCGCCAAGCACTGGCCCCTCAAGTCCCGCTAGCCACTGACTGCGCACACGTGTGCGCACGCGATATATGTGTAGAAAGGTCCCACTGATGCACCAGATTCTCTGTGAGCGCCACGCCATGCTCCACGACCAGGTGTTGCCCAAGTACCTGAAAAACGACGCCGACAAGCTGCGGGCACGCCCGCACGGCTTGAACTCGATCGCGTGGAATATCTGGCACCTGTTGCGCATCGAAGACATCACGCTGAGTCGGTTTGTGGGGAACATCCCGCAGGTGCACACCAGCGGTGGCTGGCAGCAGCGCATGGGGCTTGCCTATGGTGACATGGGCACTGCCATGGCCAGCGCCGACGTCGACATCCTCTCGCAGACCATCGATCTCGCGGGGTTGGCGGGGTACCAGGCTGCAGTGGGCGCGCAGTCGAAGCAGATTTTGGCGGCGTTTGATGTCAGCAGGGCCCAACAAAAGTGGGACACGGCGCACATGCGGGCCGTCATCGCCGGTGAAGCGGTCTGTCTGCCCGCGATCACCGAAGGGGTGATTTCGTACTGGGGTGGGTTGACGATGGGCCGTTTCGTCGTCGACTACACCCAGGTCCACCCCAATACCCACATCGGCGAAATGCAGGTCATCGGCAATCTCGTCGGTGCGCAGGTCTAGGTTCTGGTCGCAGTGCCGACCCGTGGGGGGAAACCCCGCGGGTCGGCGTTTTCGCTTGAAAAAACGTATCAATATGCCGAGATGGGCAGGGCGTGCACCCCGTGGCGCTGGTAGAGATAGTCGGCTTCGGCAGCTGCAAAGGCGTGCAGTGCTGCCGGCGTGTGCAGGCTGACCACCCCAGGGTTGATGCGGGTCTGGGCGGCTTTGACGAGGGTGGCGTGGTGGGCGGGCCAGAGCAGGGCGGCGTACTCGTGGAACACGTCGGGGTTGAAGATCGTGTACGACGATCCGGGGACGCTGGGGTAGACCCCCACCCGCGGGTCGGGTTCTGACGCGTACCAGTCGGCGTCGTCGCTGTTGGGCAGGGGCGGCCGGGTGTCGTAGTCGATCATCACTTGGACATCGCCGTCGCGCAGCATGATGGTGTGGAGTAGCCCCAGGTTGATGTTGAGGTGCTCGTTCCGGCGCGCCGGGTTGTGCGTGACGACCCAGCGCTGCGGTGCCAGTGCGTGCGACGCGACCAGGCTGTCGATCCAAAAGCGGATGTACGCCGTGCGCGCCGCGGGCACGGTGAAGTACAGATCCAGATAGGCGGTGATGTCGGCCGAGGTGTGGTGTCGTGCCATGTCATACTCCGTTTCTCGAATAATGACAGTGATACGTAATGTACTGAAAAAAGTTGCAGTGGGGCGGCAAGGTCGCGGTGGCTGCGTGTTCAGTGTGTCGCGGGGCGCTGGGTGACGGCGAGGAGGATGACTGCAACGACGAGGAGGACGATGCTCATCGCGACTGCCTGAGCGGGGTCGGCTTCGGCGTTGACATAGATCGCCAGGGCCATGGTGCGGGTGCGACCCGGCATATTGCCGGCGAAGAGGGCAGTGGCGCCGAATTCGCTGAGGGAGCGGGCCGCGGTCTGGGCGATGCCGGCGCGCAGCCCGTGCTGCATGAGGGGGATGGCGACGGAGCGGGCATATTGCCACGGCGACGCGCCGTCGATGGCCGCCGCGTCGGCGACGTGTGGGTCGATGGCACGCAGGGCGACGATGCAGGCCCGGGTGTAATACGGGGCAGCGACGAAGAGCTGCGCGATGACCACGGCGGTGGTGCTGAAGGGGATGGTGATGCCGGCGGGAGCGAGGAGCTGGCCCAGCCACCCTGCCCGGCCGAAGAGTGATAACAGCGCGATACCGGCGATGGCGGGGGGGAGGAGGGTG
>JBJOJU010000348.1:0-5916 GCA_046046485.1 Chloroflexota bacterium
ACTGGGGCGCGAAATATCGCGCCCGTATTTCCATCCCAGTCTTCGTGCATCGTGTTCATCGTCTCGGCGGCATCGCCGCCCCGACCGCTGCCTCGTCGCGGTAGCGCTGCGTGAAGCGTCCGGGGATGTAGCTGTCGGCATCGACCCACAGCGACGGGATCCCCAGCGCCGTCTCGGCGATCATTTTGCCCATGCCCGGCCCGTGGGTGACCCCCGATTCGTTGTCGCCCGTGGTCACATACAACCCGCGCACGCCCGGTACCTGGCCCGAGATGAATTTCCGGTCGACCGAGTAGACGGGCACACCCTGCGTCCATTCGCGCACCGCCAGGTCGGCCTGGGGGAAGAGCGCCTGGAACGATTCCTGCACCGCGTCGGTCAGTGCCGTCACCAGATGCGGGTAGTGCGGCCGCGTCCCCACCGGGATCTCTCCCGGCAGCGTGTGGATGGCCTGGTAGCCGTCACCCGTCCCCCACAACAAGCCGCCGTGGTGCTCGCGCAGCCAGGCGCCCTGCTCGGGGATCATCACCGTGGGCAACGTCGATGGTAGCCCACTAGGGTTGCCGATGACCCGCGTCGCCACCACCCGGTAGAGGGGGAACTGCACGCCGATGGCACCCACCAGCTCGTTGATCCAGGCTCCACACGCCAAAATGACCTTGGGCGCATGGTAGTGCGCACCGTCGCTGCTCACGACCCCGGTGACCGCGCCGCTGCTGAGCACCAGCTCGCTGATGCGGCAGCCGTGGACGGCGTCGACGCCCCCCGCTGCGAGGACCTCGGCGGCCAGCGCTTTGACCGCCGGCGTCGTGTGCAATTGGATGCCGCGGGGGTGGTAGGTGGCACCGTAGACCTGGTCGATTGCCATCGCCCCCTCGGTCAGCTCGACGATCCCCGCCGGGTCGAGCTGTTGGATATCATGCGGGGTCAGGGCGTGCGTCAGCATCGGGGCGATGTATGCGTCGTAGCCCGCTTTGGTACGCGCCAGAAACAGATTGCCGTTTTCGCGCAGGTTGATGTCGGCGCGCTTGCCCAATGACCGATAGAAATCGAGGCTGTATTGTTCGACGGCCAGTTCGTTTTTGCCCCAGCCCGCCGGCCCGAAGCCCGCTGCCCACTCGCCCACGAACCCGGCGCCGGCACCCGTGGTGCCCAGCGAGGTCGCACTGGCGTCGATGACGGCGATGCGGCCGGCGCCCAGTTGTTGTAGATGGTAGGCCGTGCTCCAGCCGATGATGCCGCCGCCGACCACAATCACGTCGTAGCTGTGTTCCGTCATGATGCTGTTCCTCTTTGGGTAGTGGGGGTACTGAGTGCGCCGATGAGGGGCGCGATATCGGTGCTCGTGGGCAGTGCCGCGACCGCCGCGCAGATGCTCTGAGCCGCTGCCGCGCCCAGCACAGGGGTGACCAGATCGGTGAATTTGGCAGTGACCGCGGCAGCCGGCAACGGCCGGCCGGGGCTGCCCAGCGGTTCGTCGACCCGCAGCCGGTGTGTCGCCCCGGCCCGGGTGGTGATGCTGATGAGCGGTTCGGCGTCGGCGGCTTGGCTGGCGTCGCTGTGGACCGTGGTGCGGGCGAGCCAGTCGGCGATTGCCGGAGTCGCCCAGGCACCGTCGGCCAGCTCGGCCAGGAAGACTTTTCCGTAGACCAAGCGCGCCGCCAGCGCATATGGCAGGCTCATCTGGGCTTCGGCACGGGTGGTCACCCGGGTCGCGCCGCACATCCCGTATTGGAAGGGTGAGATGTCGACGTGGATGGTCGCGATGTCGGCGGGCTGCAGGTCGTGAGCGGCCAGCAGCATCCCCAGTGCGTCGATGCCGGCGTGGGTCCCGCGGCAGGTGGCGTAGGGCTTGAGCGAGCAGCGATCGACGCGCCAGCGCGCGCCGTAGTCGTCGGTCAGGGCCGCCGGGACGGCGCTTTCCCCCGCATAGGTCGTGAAAAAGTTGCCCCAGCTGCCCGCGTCGAACACCGTCGCCGGGCCACTGTAGCCGCTCTGGGCCAGCTGTGCTGCCAAATAGCCCGCTTCGGCGGCGCGGCCAGCGTGGAGTTTCTTGGTCTGGCTGCCGTCGTGGATGAAGCTCCAGTTGCCTGCTGCCCCACTCGCCGCGATACCCAGGGTGGCCGTCAGCGCGGACGTGTCGAGCCCCTGGGCGACCGCGACGGCCGTCGCTGCCCCGAAGACCCCGCACGTACCGGTCGAATGCCAGCCGCGTTCGTTGTGGGCTTCGTAGCCGCCGCAGGCCTCGAGCACGCGCCGACCCACCTCGTAGCCCATGATGCATGCATGCAGAAACGCCGACCCGCTGACGGGGCGGCTGCGCCGCGACGCCCAGGCGACGAGCGCAGGGACGACCACGGCGCCCGAGTGATCACAGCCACCGCTGTCGTCGAGTTCGTAGGCGTGCGCCGCCACCCCGTTGATCAGGGCAGCACTGCGTCGGTCGACCCACAGCTCGGTGCCCCAGACGGCAGCCTGCCCGCTGCGTGCCTTGTGCAGGCTGAGGGCCCGCAGCAACAGCTGGGTCTCGGGTGCCTGGCTGCCGGCGATGCTGACGCCCAACGTGTCGAGGAGGTGCGTCTGCATTTTGGCGATGGTTGCCGCAGGGTAGCCGTGCGGGTCGGTCGCACAGACGAGCTGCGCCAGCGTAGCGGCCAGTGCGGTCATCCCTGCCCCCGTTCGCTGCGGTAGGCTTCATAGACCCGTAATGGGTGGGTGGCGGGCAGGGTCAGCTGCTGGGCAGCGGTCCAATCGGCGACTGCGCCGCTGGTGGTGATCCAGACGTCGTCGTGGCGTTGCGCGTGGGCAATGAACTGCTCGAGCAGGTGGATGCGCCCGGGCGTGCCCAGCCATTCGGGGTGCACCTGCAGCACGCAGCAACCGCCGTACTGACGGTAGGCGTCGAACTCCCACTGCCAGATGGCCGACACCGCGTCATAGTCTGGCAGTCGGCTGTGGCCGGCGGGAAAGGCCGGGGTGAAATTGAACTGAAAGAACGGCCGGTCGTCGAGCTCGGTGTGCACCGGGATTTCGATGAGCCCCGAGGCATGCGGGTAGGGCGTATCGTCGCCGTTGAGCGACGCCGAATAGCGGTAGCCCGCGCGCAGCAACGCCGCATCGAAGTGGCGTGGCCAGGTGCCCCGCGGCAGCCGGAAGCCCGTCACACCGACCCCGCTCAGCTCGGACAGCTCGCTGCGGGTTTGCTGCAGCAGCGCATCAGTGGCGGTGTCGCCCAGATCGGCGTAGACTTCGTGTTCCCAGCCCATGGCGGCGATTTCGTGGCCGGCGGCGGCCAGCGCGCGGATGGTGTCGGGGTAGCGGCGACCGACGACCCCGGGCACATACCACGTACTGGGCACGCCGGCAGTCGCCAGGGTCTGGGTGATGCGCGCCACGCCGCGGGTCGTGCCGTATTGCCAGACCGAGTAGCTTTTCACCCGCTGGGGCAAATCGGGCGCCTGCGCCACGGCGTCGCTGCCGTCGGCGTAGACGACGGCGATGACCAGCGCGCTGCGTTTCCCGTACGGCCAGGGGAATGGTGTGCTCATGCGCGCACCTCGGCGTACTGGGCAATCCACCACTGGGCAATGGCGTCGCCCCGAGCGACCCAGACGTCGTCGTGGCGGCGGATCGCGGTGAAGAGCTCGTCGAGGATGCGCAAGCGCCCCGGTTTGCAGCTGACTTTGGGGTGCAGTATCGTCCCCCAACACAGCCCGTCGCGGTGGTAGCCCGAGAACTCGGCGATCCAATTGCCGCTCACGGCGCGGTAGTCGGCGATGCGGTCACCCCCGCTGGGGAAGGCGGGGTGTTCGAAGAGCGCCAGGGCGGTGTAGTCGTCCATGTCCCAGCGGGCGGGGATTTCGACCAGGCCGTGCTGGCCGTCGACGTCGGGGTGAAAATACGGGCGGTCGTCGCCACGCATCGAGCTCGAATAGCGCACCCCGAAGCGGCGCAGCAGCGCGGCGGTGTCGGGGCTCCAATCGCCCGACGGCGTGCGGAAGCCCACCGGCGTCACCCCCAGCACCCGTTGGAAAATCGCCCGCGAGCGCTCCATGGTGGCCTGTTGGTCGGCGAGGCTGAGGTCATAAAAGACCTCGTGGCGGTGGCCGTGGTAGGCCACTTCGTGGCCGTCGCGCACGATGCGTTCGCACAGCGCTGGCCAGTGTTCGACCACCCAGGTGGGGATGAAAAAGGTAATCGTGAGGCCGTGGTGAGCCAGTAGATCCAGCAGACGGGGCACTGCACGGTATGGACCGTAGCTGCCTTCGGTGAAGTAACGCAGGTTGTCGAGCAGGCTGTCGTCGAGCATGGCATCGCCGGTGGGGCCGTCCATATCGAACGCCAAGGCCACTGCGGAGCGGTATCCGCTGGGCCAGCGTGGGGGGTGGTGCATGAGGGCTCGTTTCTGCCGGAGCGGAATAGGCAGATTATACCGTAGCAGCGACGGGTAAAAAAACACACACCCCGAGTGGGGTGTGTCTGTGGTGACCCAGGAGGGAATCGAACCCCCAACACTCAGTTCCGAAGACTGATGCTCTATCCATTGAGCTACTGGGCCACGTTTTATCAGTATAGCACACCGCCTTCCGAACTCGCAACGGAACGGTGTATCGTAGCGCTGCGGGGCTCTGCTACCATGGGGGCACACACACAGAGGTACCACCATGCCCCCACAGCCCACCAGTGACGGTTTTCTCCGCTTCCACGCTGCGCTGATCTTCGATGTCGCACCCGAGCGTCTCGCCAAATACCCCGACGGCATGCAAGACGCACTCAACGGGGCGCTCAGCCGCATCGTCGAGCTCATCGAACGTGACCCGAACCTGAATGCCCATTTCAAACGCCACCAGATCGACTTCGGCTGGGAACAGCCCACCTGGGAAGAACCGAATCCCTGATCTACCGTGTCTTGACGCAGCAAAGGAGCCGCGATGACGACCCGAAGCACCACCCCGGCCCGTACCTATTCGGCCGCCGCGACGCAGGCCGCCTTCCCCCTCGGTGGGGTTGGTACCGGGAATATTTCGATCGGCGCGCGCGGCGATCTGCGCGACTGGGAAATCTACAATAGCCCCGCCAAAGGCACCTATCTCCCCAATACCTTCGTTGCGGTCTCGGTCAAACCGGCCGACCAGCCGCGTATCTCGCGGGTCGTCGAAGGTCCGGTGACCGGCACCCATGCCCTCTCGCACGGGTATCACCCCCACACCGGCGTCGGGCTGCCGCGCTTTGCGCAGTCGACCCTGGGGGGCACCTACCCGGTCGCCGAATTCGCCGTCAGCGATCCGGCGGTGCCGGTCACCGTCGCCCTGGAAGCCTATACCCCCTTTGTGCCCCTCGACGCCGCCGCCTCGGGGATGCCGGTGGCGGTTTTTCGGTATACCGTCACCAATACGAGCGCGACATCCCTCGACGCGACCCTGGTGTTTTCGCTCTACGACGCCACCGACGGCGTGCAATTTGATTCGTACGGCAATCTGGTGGGTGCCGGCGGCAGCCAATTTGTGCGGGTCGACCAGCCCGGGTTGATTAGCCTGCACGCCCGCAACACCCGGGTCGATCCCACCGCCGAAACGTATGCCGAGCTGGTCTTGGCGACGACGCACCCCACCGTCAGCACGCGGCAATCGTGGTTGCGCGGCGGCTGGTGGGACTACGTGCAGGATTTCTGGGACGACCTCGACAGCGACGGCCACCTGACCGACCCCGGCTACGCGAGCCCGTCACCCAAAGGCGCCAACGACACCGGGTCGATCGCCGCCCACTGCACCCTGGCGGCCGGGGCGTCGCAGACCATCACCTACTACCTGGGCTGGTATGTGCCCAACCGCAAAAAAACCTGGGACAAGGCAGACGCACCGTTGACGCAAAACCACTACACCACCCGCTACGCCTCGGCAGCGGCGGTGGTCGCCG
>JBJOJU010000388.1:0-9826 GCA_046046485.1 Chloroflexota bacterium
AGGGTGCGGATGAGCAGTGTGCGTTTCGCACCGGCAGGTATCGAGGCGATTCTGAGGTTGACATAGTCGCGCTGTGTGGGGTTTTGGATGGAGTGGAAAGTATAATTCCCGCCGCTGACGATGCCGTCACTGGCGCCGCTGTTGGGTGAGATGATCCAGATTCCGCCGTAGGTATTCACGACGCCGTAGAGTGGCTTACTCGGGCGCGTACTGAGATTCTGGAGGGTGAGGGTGTAGGTCACGACCGAACCAGCACCGACCCGTGGCGTCTGTTCGGTGACAAATAACGATTCGAGGCCCTGCAGAACGGTCGTGCCGCCGTCGAGGGTGCCGGTGATCTGTGTATTGGCGACACACCACGGGTCATTCGGGATTGCTGCACAGACAGCTCGCGTGGCCAAAATGGCTTCTGCGATGGCAGCCGGATCGGCATTCGCTATCGTGTCAGCGATACCTCGGGTACTCACGCCAGCTGGGTTGCTGGTCAGAGTGGCATCGATCTGGACATTGTCGGCGGTCAGCGCGCTCGTACGTCCGCAGATACCAGCGGCGAGCTGCGGCCACGCATAACTGTTAAGCAGCGGCGTGATGACGATTTTTTTGCCATCGAGACCGCGGCGGATCGGGTTCGAGGTAGGGAAGGTCGCCCAAGGCAGGAATGCCTGTTCGTCGGTTGCCAGAGCCAGCAGCCCAAACGGAGTCGTCGCGCTATAGCCGATGCTGCTGTATGGGATGCGCAGCTCAGTGTGCGGGACCCCACCCACAATACTGTGGAGGTAGTGGAAGGGCGCAGAGACTGTCAGCCACTCTACCCCGTCCCACCGGACCAATCTGGCATCGGTCCGATTACTGATGTGGAGCGCATAGTCTGCGCCTTCGACTGCACCGACGCGTTGACCAGCCTGTGCTGCCGTCGTCCGTTGCAGGCGGCTGGTGAGATTTCGTGCGGTTGTGCGTGCCGTGGTGCGTCCGGCCATGTCGCTTGGTAAAAACAGCCATGAACTGCCATTGGTGACGGTGTCAGAGATGTTTTTGGTGTACTTCAGCGGCTGGTAGGCTGAGACGGTGCCGCCGGCGATGGTGTCTACATAGATGAACAAATCGCCGTCGTTTTCCCAGTCGGCACCATTCCATGTCACGCGGAGCGCCTGCTGATCCCAGGTCGCGGCGAACCGCTGTGCACCGTGCAGGTCACTCCGGGTGTCGGTCCCAAGGGTTGCGCACCCACGATCGAGGTAGCCACGATACGGTTCGTCTGGGTTGAGGATGGTGTAATCGGGGGTCACTGCGTTGTCGACATAGATGGTTCCGAGGGCAGTGACGCTCTCGTTGCCGACGATATCGCGACTCCGGATGATACCGGATACCTTGCTCGCCTCGAGGGTCGTCAGCGCAGCGGTCCGCAGGCCGACGACAGGCACGACGTATTTCAGTGTCTGCGTGATGGTTTCGACACTGTATTCCACCTGTGTGCTCGCGATGGATGAGATGTCACTGACCGCGGCCCAGTTGGCGATGAGGTTGACCCCGGTTGTCCGGCTAATGGTCGCACCGTTCGTCAGCGGTGTCACCGTCGTACCGGCCGATAGGGCAAACGTCGGGGCTGCGATGACCGGTGGTTCGGTGTCGACAGTGTAGTTCGAGACGACCGTCGTGGTTCGTCCGGCACGGTCGACTGCAGTCACGTTCACCCGGGTTATGTTCTGATTCAATGTCTGTTGGCGAAAATACGCTTTCCACGTTGTGACAGATCCCGCAGGGGAATCGGTCGTGCTCGTGCTCACCGGCATTGCGATCCCTGTGCCTTGATCCGTGACCGTGAGCGTGCTCAGCCCCGTGTCATCGGTGATGACACCGGTGATTTCGACCATGCCGTCGATGACATTGCGCAGACCAAACGTTGTGCTCGCCGTACCGAACTGCGGGGCGGTCAAATCGATGGCAACGGTGATGGGCGTGGTCGTGAGTACCGCGTCTGCCGTGTCGAGCTGCGCGTGCAGCACATGGACGCCGGCACTCGCGGTCCATGGGAAGGTCGTGTTCAGCTCCGTCGGTTGCGCGTCTGCACTGGTGGTCCACGGCGTCCCGGCTGGTGCGTCGTCGACGAGGAACTGCACCGTCGCAATCCCTGCTGGTGCGAGCGCATGGATGTGCGCGAGTTGCGTGGTATCGGTGTAGACACTCTGCTGATTGAGGATGGACAGGCTCGTGGCGGGGATACTCACCGGAGCGCCGGCAAAGGGCGATGGGACTTCGAGGGCACAGTTGCCCACACGGTCGCACGCGCGTGTCCCGAGACGCCGGTCGTTTACTTGGAACGCAGCGAAAAGTGTGTCGGTCGTGGTCGTCGGTGCCGTGACCAGCAGGTTGTTCCGTGCTGCCACAACGTGCGTCGCCCCGCTGAGTTCGATACTGTGGGTCGTTTGCACCAGTGGCGTACTGGTGCCAATGTCGAGCATGGCTACGCGACTGTATTGACTCTCGATCGTGTCATTGCCCACGACGAGAATATCACCGGTCGCATAGGGTACGACATCGCGGATCCGGTATGTGGCCGCGTTGTCGTCGGGGAGAACCGCCATGAGAATGAACTGGAACCGGTCTTCGAAGGTCTCGTGGAGCGTTGCACTCCCGTTGGCCGCATCACGGCTGGCAATAACGGGCACGCCGCGGAGGATATTCGCTGATATGGGCTCGACGCCGTTGATCGTCGGCTCGTCGTCGTCGATGATCAGCAGTTCGTCGGCGACGAATCGTAATTTATTGACATAACTGATAGCGTCGATCTGCCCCACCCGCGTCGCTGCGCCGCCCGCTGCGATTTGGTAGAGCAGGGCACCGCGAGCGCCCTGAGCGATAGCGACGACATCGCTCGTCGCTGCGATCGCAGACGAGGGGTATGGCAGGTCGAGTACCCCGGCCAGGGTGATATTTGCGTTGTTGGCTGCACCCGGGTTGTAGACGTTGTAGAGACTCAGTGTGGCGGCGGCACTCCCACGGGGTTGTGTCCCCAGGATAGCCAAGAATGCATCTTGTGCACCACCGTCGACGACCTTCGTCGTCAGCGCGAGCGACAGAATCGTTGGGACATCGACCCGCGGGATCGTGTACGTGTTGCGTTGGACCAATGCCGGACGATTGGTCGCGATCGCATAGATTGTCAGCGTATAGTCGCTCGCTGCGCTCACGCGACTGAGTGCGTACAACCGCGTTTTGGCTTCGTTGACGATGAGGTGTTCGACCGTACCCACGAGTGTGGTTGACCCGATGACGAGTGTGTCTTCGTTCTGGGTATCGAGGATGTCGATGTGGTTTTGTCGCCCGACATAGCTGAAACGGTCGCCGGCAGCGAGGAGACTCGTCGCTGGGTGCGGAAACGAACCGCGGCGTGTAATCTCGGGGGTTTCTGCCAGGGTACACGTGGCACGATATGCGTGTGGTTCGATCGTCTTGCCGTCGAGTGCCGCTGTACGGCCGCGGAACCAGAGTGATTCGGAGTATTCCAATGCGGTGTCGGCTCGAGCACCACACGGCGTCTGGACCATCAACGGCTCGAGATTACGGTCTTCGATACGGACACTGTAGGTGTAGACACCGGTCGTGCTCAGCGATTGGGCACCTACATCGATTCGTGGTGCCTGGGTATCGATGCGGCCCTTCCAGAGCGTGCGCTCACTCACCAGACCCGATGTGTTGGCATCCAGATCGGTTGTCGCAGCCTGGAGCTCGACCGTTGCTTCGAGATTTGTGGGCGTCTGCTGTGACCAGACAAAGCCGCCGGTACGCTCCGACAAGACGGTGTCCTGCCAGCCCATATTCGCCAACAGGGTGATATCGGCTTGGGTCAGGACACGGCGGTAGATGCGGATTTCGTCGAGGCTCCCGACGAACCCTTCCCCGATGGTGACATCGGGTGCGACATACACCTCGACTTCTGCCAACCCGAGAGCATCGGTAGCTTTGAGTTGCACCGAGAGGAAGCGGCCGTACGTGTCACGCGTGGGCGCATAGGTCGAGGGCAATCCTGCAGTGTCTGTTTCGGTGACCGCCCAGGTACTCTGCGCAGCGATGGCAGCGGGACTGGTTTTTGGGTCTGTGGGAAATGCCTGCTCCGAGAGCGATACCGTGTAATTCGATAACTCCGCTGCACAGCAGTCGGTGCGATTGAACAGGTTGATTGCCGTGACATTGAATGCTCTGCCGAGGTCGATCCGCCACCACGGGCGTTCTTCGCTCGTCGTCAGTGCGATTGACCCGAGCGCGGCGGTACTGTCTGTGTTGCCGTCGGCAGCATTGTCGGCTGCCGAGACGGTCGACGACTGGGTCGTGCTCTGACGTCGCGACGGGGCGATGTTATACGGGGCGACGGTCTGCGTGGCGCTGCTGATCGCAGTCGTCGCGACACTCACGCCGTTGATTGAGAGTGTCGCGGTGACACCGTCAGCGCTGACTGCGACATGGTACGGCGCTGTGTAGTCGCTCGGTGCATCGAGCGTGAACCCCAACCCATCGACGTGAATGCGCCCGGAGACCAACGTAACCCGGTATGCACTGACATCGAGCCCTGCTGTGCCCTCTATCAAGGTGGCATCGGTGCTCGTCTGTTTGGTCACCCACGTGGCGAGACTCCAGGGCTGGCTGGATTCTCGTTGCATCGTCAACCCGCGCGGATCGGCGGTATGGACGGTGTCATTGCCGTCGAAAACCAGCGAGCGCGCCCCGACGTACCCGGGTTCTGTCCGGAGGGTGGCATCGCCACTGGTGAAAATCGTGCCGTTTGCATACGCAGATTCGTCGATGCGCTGTGTGGCGGGTGAGATGTCGGTCGCATCGAATGCGTGATACAAAACCGGATCGAACCCGTAGACGATATTGTCGATTTCGGCTGCTGCGAGGAGACGTGGGAATATCGTCAGATCGTCGATCACGAGCTGTGGCGCGGTGGTGTGATCGGTACTGCCGAGGATCAGCGTCGCGTTGCTGTAGCGCAAGGGGCTCATACCCGCTGCGACGGGTGTCCCGTCGATGGCCAGGGTGATCAACGTACCCTCCGACGACCGTCGCAGCGCAATGACCAGATGCTGCCATTCGTCGGGTCGGAGCGCACGCATGCTGGTGAATGCGGTCTGCACCGACGTTGCGGCATCGGCGACGACCAACTCGGGCACCAGGCCGGGCATAATCCTGAGTCGAATGGTCACATTTGTATCGACGATCGAAAGGACGGTACCGATCGACGACGCAGTGGGTTTGAGCATGAATCCCAGCGTGTTGGTCGTGTTGTGCAGCCGCTGACTGACATCGACCCCGTCGGTGGTTCCACGGAAAACCAGCGCATTCCGGTGGAAGCCATTTGTCCAGTCTGGGCAGCTGATTCCGGGGCTTGTGTCGCCGCCGTTGCAGGTAGCGCTCCGCGCGCCGTCGATGGCATCGAGATAGGGGAGCTGCGTTTCGTCGAAGGTGTAATAGGCTTGAGCGCTCGCTGCCAGCGTGTCACCGCTGGTGGCACCGTCGAGTTGGGTCACATAGCGGGTGGTGACCGTTTTCGTCCCACTCCCCTCGGCGATGTCGCGCCCATCGAGATCCATCGGGCTGATGAGTGCGTGCGAAACGAGGAAGTCGTCGATGTAGCCGCGGAAGTAGTCTTCGCGCGCGTCACTGCTGGCAGAGGTGTAACTCGCCCCGATGACGAGGTTTTTCACCAGTACGGGCGGTGGTGCGACGCCGGTCAACGTCGTGGTGATGACCGTCATCGCGCTGGCGGTCGTTCCGACGCCCAAGAGGAGCGTCGTCGTGTCTTCATTGACCAAGACGCGTTGCCAGGTGTTCGCGGTGACATTGTTCACGGTGACCGTTTTCGCGCCGCGTTGGGCACTGATTCGGTAGGTGCCGTTTGCGGCATTGTATTCGCTGCGCAGACGGATCCGGGGAGTCGCTGAACCACCGACACTGACCAGTGTTCCGGGCCCAGAGATTTTCGCCCAGAGCGCGATCGAGTAGGTGCCGGTGATGATGCTCGCCGCATCACGGACATACAACGATTGGTTTGGGGTATCGACGTTGAAGCGGGCGCTGCGGCGACTGTCTTCGAGTGCGATAACCGGGCATGTCACACAATCGGTGACGAACCGGGTGTCGGCGCGGTTGTCGAAGTCATGGCTTCCGTTTTCTGCCTCGAAGTCGATGCGGACCCGCATCTCGCTGTTGAGGTGGGCGCGACCGTCGTTGTTGTCCGATACGCGACCGGTCAGATTGCCACGGCCGACGAGCGCATATGCGCTCTCCGTAGGATCGGGCGACACCAGTGTGACGCGCGGTGCGGTCGCGTCGACCTCGATGGGGTTGGTTTTCCCCGCGACTGTCGTCGTCCGGGTGTTGTCTTGGTTGTCCTGGACGGTGGCGTCGACGGTATAAAAACCCGTCGGGCTCGCGAAGGGCAGGTCGACCACGGCCACCCAGACATTCCCGACCTTGGTGGCTGCGACAGCGCTCCGGGTCATGAGCCGTCCCGCGAGGTCTCTGACGACGACCGAGACCGATTTCACACCGCTCCCGACTGCTGTCGTGGTCGTGTTTTGCAAGACCGGGTCTGCGGCTGTCAACCGGAGTGTCAGCAGATGGTGCAATCCATCGGCTGACGTGGCGATCGGGTAGGTGTCGAGGGTTTTTCCCGCGACGATGCGTGTGTTGCTGTCGAGTGTCACGGTCGGTGCCGTGTTGTCGACGAGGATCGACGCGCGTACGGTGCGTTGGTTCGCTGCGATGTCGGTCGCGACCACGCTCATGGTGTAGAGCCCTTCAGTCTTGCTGATGGGCTGTGTGTTGTCGATGCTGAAGAGCGGGCAGAACGCGACACCACCGGTGACGTCGTTACATCGTGGTGCCTGGGCGATAGAGCTGGTGCCGGAGGGGGTCGTGGTGGTCACCCACACACGGTCGATGATACTGGTGGCGTCGGTGGTCCGCACCGCATAGAGGAGCGGGGTGCGATTGGTGTGGGTGGGCAGATCGACCGACGCAGTCGGGGCATCCGCGTCGATGACCACGTCAGCGAGTGCGTTCTGGGCGACGCCCGAGGCGTTTTGTTGGTATGCCTGTGCGTAACGCTTGGCGTCGGAGAGCTCTGCGGTAGTGAATATGAGATTGTCGATCCCACCGAGGAACGGCTCAGAGATGACCGTCCCCACGACTCGCCCGCCGATCGTGAATCGCATGTCGGTATCGGCCGTGAACGACGACGCTCCAGTCGTGGCCATCGTCGGGTCGACTTCTCCGTTTTGGGTGTAGCGAAAACCCGTCGGACCCCATGAAAAACTTAACTGATTCCACCCCGATGCCACGAGTGTCGAAGAGGTGTAGCTGTTCGCGCCGATGCGAATCTGCACCTTCCCACCGACCAATGACACCCGCATGCCGAAGGTGCTGCCATCGTCATACGAGAACACCGTCTGCGTGAGTGCTGGGTTCTCGGGCTTGATCGCGAGCTGGATCGTCCCAGCGGATTGGATTTCGGTGAAGAGATCATATGGATTCTGAACGACCAATAGAGTATTCTTGCCGTTGAACGTCGACGCCTTACCACTCAGACCGAGGTCGCCGGCGCTCGGGCATTCGTATGCCACAGTCAATGGGACGAGACAGCTGGCTCTGTATGCCAGGCGGGCTGCGCCGGGACGCTTCCACGATTCTTCGGGCACGAAGCTGGTGGTCGACCGCGCGTTCGTACGCACCGCGACACCGGCGATCGCCGTCGCGGGTGTCAGCGTTTCGATGCCATCCTCAAACGACATGCTCCATCGGGGTGCTTCGTCGCGGTAGCCGGCGATCTGCGCAGGAGTCGCGACATCGGGGATGATACGGAGGTCGTCGATACCGCCCGTGTAGCCTTCGCCGATGGTCGTTGCACTCCGCGCGGCGGTGATGGCAGCACCGTTTGCAACGGCAAAGTACACGGGCTTGTTTATCGACATGACGTAGATCCGCGACTGCTCGAGATCGGTAGTCGACAAGGCTTCGTCGAACAGCGCGATATCATCCAACGCACCTTGGTAGCGCGGCCAACTCGCGTCCACGATGGCGAGTTGCCCAATCTGTAACGGATACGTCGCTGATTCGTTGAGTGTGCCTGACCAGGCAATGTCTTTGGTGGTCCAGTTCGGAGCAGTCGCACTGCGCGTCATGAAGTGCACCGTCGCTCCGTCGTACGCGACCGCGATGTACTGCCAGGTATTCTGCGTACACGCTGTGCCGCTATTCAGCATGCCACTCGTACCGACACCGTAGTGGTACGTGCCGTTGAGAACGGTTAACTGCACTAAGCCCGGGATATACCCCAGGATGGCATTCGCACAGTTTGTCGGGTAAAACCAACCACCGAACGTGAAATTTTTCTGGCCGGTAGCCAGATATTTCGTCGCGGTGCCCAGCAGTAAACCGGTGCTCGTGCTCACCATCGAAAGCGCAGTACGTCCGCCGATTGTTGTTACGGTGGGAGCAGTGGTTCCCCCCGATGCACCACCGGACGGTACCCCAGTCGCGACAGTCCGCCCGTAGAGTGAGGCGCTCGTGGAGCTAAAATCCATCCCGACGAGCGGGTTCAGACGCGTGTTCGAGGCCCCTCCATCGACGGTGAGGATGTCGGCTGCGCCGTTTGTGCCGACGGTGATGTACGACCAACGATCGAGGGGCACGATTTCACGCGAGACCAGGGGTGTGGTGGGCCAGCAGCGCGCGGTGCGATTTCCACACATAATTGGTCGGACATACGTCAAATGCCCAGTCGGGTCGATCCTGACGCGGATACGGGAGTCCGGTGCTGTCCCGCCGAGGATGGGCATGTCGTAGTGATCTGGTTTGATCCACATCCCGACGGTGTAGCGATTGGCCGAGAGTGTGGTTTCGGCGAACGCACTGGTATCAGCAGGGAACTGCAGTGTCTGCGCGCCATTGAAATGCACTGCCCCCCCGTCGACACCCGGGACACCACTCGTCGGACAACTCTGGTCATAGACGCCGGAGGCGCAGACAAGGGTGAGGCCGGTGGTGAGTACCGAGCTATAGGACATGGCGCTGTTGACTGGTGCAGCCGGCTCGTCGAACGAGAAACGCAGTTCCGTTGCGCGCTCTCGACTAATCGACTGAATCGCTGCGTCGGGGAGTGCGCTGGTGTGGATTTGGAAGTTCGAGATGGCGAATGGCTTTGCATCTCCTTCGCCACCGAAGCGTAACTGGTTGGCGACTTGGAGGTAGTTTTTCGTGTATTCCGCTGCGCGATCGTCACCGGGGGCAGCGGCTAGATTCACCGCATTCACCCCGTTGATGAAGATATCGCGCGAGTAGTTCACATCGGCATTCTGGCGTATCGCGATGTCGTACCAGCGATTCGCCACGAGTGGCATCGTGGTCGACGAACGTGTCTGGTTACTGTTGTAATCGATGCTCAGCCGCTGGTCGAAAACGGTCAGGTCAAATAGTTTGTTCGCAACAACGGTGCCTCTGACGACCTCGGTCAGTATCTTGGTCCGCGCGCTCGCGTCGGTCAGTTTCATCCGGAAGGTCACGGTATACGGCTTGTTGACGAGCTTCTCGGCCTGGCTATGCCCGAGCATGTAGCTACTGCCGCTCCCCAGCTCGACTGCACCAGTAGTCACATTCCCCGGTGTTCCACTCGTCGAGAGCGGATATGCGTCGTCATTAAAGTACACCTCACCGATCTGCAGGTAACTCGTCTCCGCATTCAGCTGTATCCGCACATAGCGAGCGTCATACCCGCTACCGAAATCGACGCGGTGCTGCGCGCCGGGGGGAGTAGCACACGCTGACGTCG
>JBJOJU010000006.1:0-2643 GCA_046046485.1 Chloroflexota bacterium
CGGCGAAGTTGTACGACTGCACCGTGGTCTGTGCGATGAGTGCCTGCATCAGGTCGCGACCGATGTTTTCGTGTGTACCGTTGCGCAGTGTGTCGATGAGAAACTGCTTTCGGAAGAGATAAATACCCATCGACGCCAGCGTCGAGGTGCTCGCCTGTGGCTTTTCGGCGAAATTCGTCACCACGCCGTCTGCTGCGACCGTGACGATTCCGAAGCGTTGGATCTCGTGCGCGCCGACGTCGTGGACGGCCACGGTGACATCACTCTGCGTGGCGAGGTGATGCTGCAGCATCGGCCGATAATCCATGAGGTACACATGATCACCGGCGAGCACCAATACATGCTCTTCGGGTTGTTCGCTGATGAAATCGAGGTGTGCACGCAGGGCGTCGCCGTTGCCTTTTTGCCAACTCGTGCCGGCGCCTACATACGGGTGCAAAATATGGACGCCACCGATGCGGCGGTCGAGGTCCCACGGCTTCCCCACGCCGATGTGCTCTTGGAGCGACCGCGGCCGGTACTGGGTCAGCACCCCGACGTTGGTGATTCCCGAATTAATACAATTGGACAGCGTGAAATCGATGATGCGGTACTTGCCCGCAAATGGGACCGCGGCTTCGGCACGCTCTGCGGTTAATGCGCTGAGTGACGGGTGTTCGCCACCCGCGAGAATCATCGCCAGGACTCGACTCATCGCAGCCTCCTCTGGTCGCTACGCAGTATCCCCGCGCCGCGCCGCTCTGATCAACGCGAACCGCCCCGAACCCCACCACACCCCCCACCCAAAGGCAACGCCGAGACTGACCAAATGGCCGCCTGCAATCCACCAATCGTCGGCAGTGCGCAGTCCGGTCGGCGGCAACGGTGGAAGGAACCTGGGTGATATGCTCAATAATAGCACCATCCCACCCAGACTCAGCAGCCAATCGCGCGTCGAATGTATCAGTTGAATGGCGGGATGTGCCCGCCGCAGCAACAACACCAGGGCAAGTGCTTCGATGATGTTCGCCGCGCTGAAGACCTGTGCCAGCCGTTCGACGCGTTCGACTACCGCGCCGCTCTGGGTCAACGCCCAGCCGAAACCGAGATTGAGCGCAACGGTGACGGTGCCCACCACGACCGGCAGTCTGGTGTTTTGCAGGGCATACCAGACTCGGACCGCGATCTCGGCGACGCTGAACCCTGCCAACCCGATTGCATACCCCCGCAGCGCGGCCGTCGTCAGTGCGGCCGATGCCGGGTCGAACGATCCACGGACAAATAACACCTGGACGACCACCGGCGCACCCGCGTACAGCACCACTGCGGCAGGGAGCGTGATCGCCAACACGCTCTGGAGTGCCCGGTTTGCCGCGCCCGCAAACGCAGCGTGCGCACCTGCGGCGAGATGTTGGGCGAGCAGTGGGAAGAGGACCGTGCCGATACTCAACCCGATCAATCCATGTGGGAGTAACATCAGCTGCATCGCATACCCCGACGCAGCGACAGCACCGACGCCGAAGCTCGAGGTGAGGGCAATCATCGTGGTGAGGTTGATCTGCCAGACCGATTGACCGAATACACGGGGCAATATCAAGCGGACGACCTGCGCCAACCCCGGTGTCGTCCGCCCGACGGGTTGATACGACCACCCGAGGCGCCGCAGTGCAGGAATCTGCACCACGACGAATCCGACCGCGCCGAGCAGCACACCGTATACGAGCCCGTCGATGCCCCAAAACGGCGCCAGCAGGGCCGCACCGGCGATGATGCCCACGTTGTAGAGGTTCGACCCGAGCGTGGGGATGCGGAACTGCTCGTGGGCTTCGAGCGTTGCTTTGGCGATACCGCCGACTCCCAGCAATATCGGCTGGAGCAACAGCAGTCGCATCAGATGCGCTGCCAGAGCCTGATCGGCGGCTGCAAACCCGCGGGCTGTGGTCGCTGCGACGATCGGCTCGGCAAAGATCAACCCGATGACGGCACAGCCGATGAGCACCGGGAGTGCGGTGTTGAGGACCGCGTTGGCGAGAGCCCAACCGGCGTCTTCGCCGCCTTCCCGACGACGTTCTTGCAGCACCGGGATCAATGCGGTCCCCAACGCACCGCCGGCGACGACGAGATACAACAGGTCGGGCAAGGCGAAGGCAGCGCGGTATGCGTCCACTGCCGGCGATGTCCCGAACTGTGCGGTGATGAACATGTCACGCACGAGCCCGAGGACGCGGCTTGCAAAATACCCGAGTGCGACGACGACGGTGTTGAAAAGTGTGCGACTGCGTGGTGGCGGCATACGGGGGCTCCGAGTTGCACCGCAGTGCAAGTTTTGCTATAATGAGACGTTAGATGCCCACGGGCTACGAGTTATGAATTATACGGGAGAAGTAATACCTTGGCGAACACCAAATCTGCGATGAAGCGCATCCGCACGTCAGAAGCCCGCCACGAGCGCAACACCTCGTACAATGCCCGGCTCAAGACGTTGGTCAAGAAGGCCGAAGCAACCATTGCATCCGGCAAAGCCGACGAAAAGACCATCATCACCGCATTGAGCACGCTGGACAAGGCAGCATCAAAGGGCGTCATCCACAAGAACAACGCCGCTCGCCGCAAGTCCCGCTTGATGAAGAAGGCCAACGCAGCAGCCAAGTAGTGACTGCCGCT
>JBJOJU010000007.1:0-8282 GCA_046046485.1 Chloroflexota bacterium
CACTGAACAGCGCCGAACAACACCAGAAAGCCCGCACAGACGTAGACCAACAACTCGTAGCGTGGGTGGATGTAGAGCGCCATCTGTCCCATTCCGGTGCGGTAGCTGAGCACTCCGGCAAGAAGAAACAGCACCATTGCCAACGACGCATTGCGGATTTTCAGAGCCATCCAAACCACCCCGCTGCCACACACGCGACGGTCGTCAGCCCGGCGGTCCGCCCGACGATGCGCAGCGTGACCGGCCAGCCGAAGGCTCCGACGAACATGGGAATACTCTTGAGATCGACCATTGGACCGAAGACCAGAAAGGCCATCACAGCGGCCGGAGGGACCGTGCGCAACAGGGCCAAGCCGACGAACGCATCGACGGTGGAACAGATCGACATCAACGCAGCCAAGCCGATCATGGCCGGCACCGCGAGGAGGGGTTGTTCGGCGAGCGAGAGAAACCACGCCGTGGGCAGATATATCTGGACCGCGGCGGCGACGGCGGCACCGAAGACGAGAAAGCGCAGCATGTCGACCCAGTCGGCCCCTGCATGGCGGAGCCAAGCGAGCAGCGGCAGGGTATCGTCGTGGGGATGTGCAACCGGTTGCGGGTTGACTACGGGAGCCGGCAATGCGCGTGCAGTGAGCACTGCGACCAGGAGCGTCAGTCCGATCCGCCAGAAGACGAACCCCCAGCCCGTGACGCCCACGAACGCGACACTGGTCGACACCAACACGATGGGATTGATGACCGGCGCTGCCAACGCGAACGCGTAGCCAAACTCACGCGGCGCACCGCGCCCGAGCACACTGCGGGCTGCGGGCACCGAGCCGCATTCACACACAGGGAAGAGCACACCGATCAGGCCGCCGCAGACGGCGGCAGCGACGGGGTGTTGGGGGAGCCGTTGGAGCAGCCAGTGGGGATCGACGAAGAGATGGATGCCCGCGGAGACGAGGGCACCGATGGTGAGGAAGGGCACTGCTTCGTAGAAAATCCCGAGAAAGAGCACGACGAATTGTTCGATGCGTGGGTCCATGGCGGTATTGTACCGAAACTCGGTGCGGCACAGGCTGCCCAGCCGGGTCAGCGCAGCGGGACGATGCCCCGCTGGAGGGCGACGGCGACGGCTTCGGCACGGGATTGAACCTGCAGTTTGGCGAAGATATGGCTGACATGGGTTTTGATGGTGTTTTCGCTGACATTGAGGGCGAGGGCGATTGCGCGGTTCCCGTCGCCCCGGACCATCAGGGTGAGGACCTCACGCTCGCGGGCGGATAATTCGTCTGCCGCGTGGTCGAGGCGCGCCATCACGCGTGCCGCGACGCTGGGTTCGAGGGCTGCGTTGCCGCGCATCACGGCCCGGATTGCCTGCATCAACTCGAATGACGACACGTCTTTGAGGAGGTAGCCCTTGGCGCCGGCAGCGAGGGCACGGGCGATGTCTTCGTCACTGTCGTAGGTCGTCAAGACGAGAAAGCGCGCGGTGCTGCCGCACTGTCGGCACTGCTGCATCACCTCGACACCGTTGGAAAGCGGCAACCGCAGGTCGAGCAGCACGACGTCGGGTCGGCTGGCGAGTACCCCCTCGACGGCGGACGGGCCGTCGGCAGCGTCGCCGGCGACCTCCATGCCTGGTTCGTATTTCAGCAGTGCCAACAGCCCGTGACGCACGACGGGGTGGTCGTCGACGACATAAACACGGATCGGAGCATTGTTCATGCGGCATCTCCATCAGGGGCCGGTGCCACCGTGACCGTCGCAGTGACGACCGCGCCGTGATCGTCATGGAGCGTGAGCTCACCGTTGAGGGCGGCGATGCGTTCGCGCATCCCCAGGATGCCGAAGGTCTGGTGCTCGGGGGTGATCTGCGTCAGGGATGTACCGAAGCCGCACCCGTCGTCGCGAATGGTGAGGCGCACATGGTCTGCGGAGCGCTCGAGCGAGATCGACACCGTCGCCGCACCGGAGTGGCGGGCAGCATTCGCGAGACTCTCTTGGGCCACGCGCAGCAGTGCCGATTCGACCTCGGTGCCGACGGGCTGCCACACACCGACGTCGGTGTAGCGCGCGGTGAGGCTCGGGTGGCGGAATTTGGCGACGAGTGTCCGCAGCGCATCGCGGAGATCCCCGCGTTCGAGGGCGCCGGTGCGCAGATTCCACACCGACCGACGGGCTTCGGCGAGAGCTTCACGCGCCATACGCCCAGCGATGTCGAGGTGTTCGGCTGCATCGGGGTGACCGGCGTGCTGTGCCTGCTGGGCGGCGCCGATCTGGACGATGATGCCGGTCAGCCCTTGGGCGAGGGTATCGTGGATCTCGCGGGCGAGGCGCGTGCGCTCGGCCAGCATCGCTTGCTCGCGTTCGCCGGCGAGGAGCGAGGCGGTCTGCGTCTGCACCCGCTCTTCGAGATCGGAGGATAGGCGCTCTAGCGCTTCGGCATGGGCAGCAGTCTGCCGGAGCGACGCGTGGAGCGACTGGGCGAGCAACATAGTGATGACGGCGACTGCGCAGTAGATGCCGATCCAAAACGCGATGGCAGCGTACCCCATCGACTGCACCTGGACCGGATCGGTGATGAGCCGACCGCGCAGCGCGTCGTAGAAGTAGTAGCTGGGTCGACGCAGCTCCATGAACCCCGAAAACGCCACGATACCGCACGACAATGCGGTCATCAGCACCGTGATGCGACGATGAAACAGGAGACTCGCTGCTGCGATGGGGACCACGAGGAGTGCGGGGAAGTTGGTCATTGCGCCGAACCGCACCAGCATGCCTGTCGTTGCGATGGTCCAGAAGACCATCAGGATGACGGCCGAGATGGTCGGCTGCCCGAAGCGCAGAAACGCGTAGGCGATGAGACTGATCGCCGTGATTGGGACCGCAGGTAACAACCACAGGTAGCGTTGGCCGAGGTGCGGCGGGAACCAATTGGTTTCGCCGTAGAGCAGCTGCAGGGCGATCGTCGTCAACAGGCTGAGGGCAGCGGGCAACGCCATGATGAACACGAGATGCCAGACGAGTCGATGGCGTTCGAACCAGGTGCTGGCGGTGGGAGGTGTGCGGAGAGTCTGCATGTCGCCATTATAGGTGGCTACCCTGCCGTGCGAGAATCACTCGTATGGATGACGGCACACACCTGTTCAGATGAGTCCTTCCTCATCGGCGGAACGTAGTATAGAGCAAGGAAGAGAAAAAAGGAGGAGCCATGACGACGTCATCCGCTCGGTTTGGGATACTCAAGAACCCCTGGGTCATCGGGGCACTGGTGGTGGTCATCGCAGGCGCGGGATACGGCATCTTTCAGAGTCGCACCGCCGCGACGACCAGTTCGACGGCAAAGTCGACGACCGTGACGGTGACCCGTGGCGATTTGACTACGACCTTGTCGGGTAGCAGCAATATTGCTGCGAACAATGCTGTGACCTTGAATTTTCAGAGCAGCGGCGTGGTGAAAGACGTCTTGGTCGCGGTGGGCGACCCCGTCAAGAAAGGGCAGATTCTCGCGACCCTCGACGACCGCGAACTGACCTACGCGGCAGATTCGGCGAAAGCAGCCCGCGACAGTGCCACCGCCAAGCTCGATCAGTTGACCAAAGGGACAGGTCGAGAGACCGAATTGAGTTCGGCGCAGGCGAGCGTCCGCAGTGCGGAAAAGCAGCTGGCGAGTGCCCAAGAAAAGCTGGCGGCGCTGCAGAACCCGTCGCCCGACAAGCTTTCGGCACAGCGGTTGAAAGTCGATCAGGCGCGCACCAATCTGCAGACGACGCGTGATAATGCGTCGGCGACGAAGACGAAGGCGCAGATCGATCTGACGAAAGCCAGCGAAACGCTGGTCCAGATGCAGTCGAAGTTCAACGTCGCCCGCTACAACTGGGAATATGTGCTGGCCAACGACCGCGACCCGAACGGAGCCCGCGGTACCATCAGCGACGTCTCGAAGAACAATTATCGCGATGCCTTTGTGACTGCCGAATCGAATCTGCGCAATGCCGAACAGAGTGTCACGGCGGCGCAGGTCACCCTCGACAACGCCAAATCGGCCGAGATCGCCAATGTCGCGCAGGCAGAAGCGACCCTCGCCGATGCAGAACTGCAGCTGCGCACGTTGCAGAATCCGACGGCGAGTGACATCACGGCCGCCGAAGCGTCGGTCGAACAGGCCAACGCATCGCTGGAACAAGCACGGACGAGTCTCGACAAGATTGTCACACCGGGTACGGCCAGCGATATTTTGATGCAGCAGGCTGCGGTGACCCAGGCCGAGTCGAGTTACCAGCAGGCACTGCTGCGGCTCGAGAACACGACGTTGATTGCACCCTTCGACGGCACGGTGAGCAGCGTGAATGCCGTGACCGGGCAGGCGTCGGCGGGAGCGAATGTCGGGTTGATCGACCGTACGCCGTTGCACATCGACTTGAAGTTGGGCGAGACGGACGTGGTCAACATCAAGCTCGACCAGAAGGTCGACATCGTCGTCGATGCACTGCCTGACTGGAAGGCGACCGGTGCCGTCACCAGCATCGCGCCGGCGGCAGACAGCAGCAGCGGCGTGGTGGCCTACACCGCCCGGATCGACTTCACCGACGACGACCCACGGGTCTTGGTGGGCATGACGGCGACCGTCGACACGATCACCGCACAGCGCACCGGCGTCTTGCTGATCCCCAATTCGTCGATTTTGCCCAAGGGGACGGGTCGCGTCGTGCAGGTGAAAAACGCTGACGGGAGCACCGCCGAGATCGACATCACCATCGGTCTGAGCGACGGGCTCCAGACCGAAGTGTTGACGGGGTTGACCGAAGGCCAGCAGATCGTCGCCGCGCCGACGGGTCGCGTCACCACGTCGTCTGGCCCAGCGTTCGGCCGACCGTGACGGGGGGAATAGCGATGACAGCGATGATTACCATCGAGGGAATGACCAAAGTCTATCAGATGGGCGAGATCGAGGTCCACGCGCTGCGTGGCGTCAATCTGGCCATCGAAAGTGGCGAATTCGTCGCCATCATGGGACCGAGCGGCAGCGGCAAGAGCACGTTGATGAACATGATCGGCTGCCTCGACACACCCTCAGGCGGACGCTATCAACTCGACGGGATCGAAGTGGCGTCGCTCAACGACAACGAGCTCTCGGCGGTCCGAGCCCGCAAACTGGGGTTCGTCTTCCAGCAGTACATGCTGTTACCCCGCCAGACGGCGCTCGCCAACGTCGAGATGCCCATGCTCTACCGCGGCATCCCGGCTGCGGAACGGCGACGGCGGGCGACGGTTGCACTCAACCTGGTCGGGATGGGCAACCGGCTGGATCACCGCCCCAACGAACTCTCGGGCGGTCAGCAACAGCGCGTGGCAATAGCCCGGGCATTGGCGGGCAGCCCGTCGGTGATTTTAGCGGACGAGCCGACCGGTGCGCTAGACAGCACGACCAGTGAAGAAATCATGCACACGCTGCGACAATTGAACCGCGAGCAAGGCTTGACCATCATCATCGTGACACACGAGGCCGATATCGCAGACTATGCCGACCGGATCATCACGATCCGCGACGGGGTGGTGTTGCACGACCGCAGGAACGAGGCGCCCCATGTCGACTAATCCGCAGACACGCCAGATTCTCGAACCCGTGGTCGAAAGCGGCCAGAGCGGTTTGGCGTGGAGTGAACTTTTTCGGGTGTCGGTCGACAGTCTGATGGCCAATCGGTTGCGGACGTTTTTGACGATGCTGGGGGTCATTATCGGTGTCGCCTCTGTGGTGTCGCTGATGACCTTGGGCAACGGTGCGAGCAATGCGATCACGAGTCAGTTCTCGTCGATGGGCACCAACAATTTGACGATTCTGTCGGGGCGCCCGAATCGCGGTGGCCCGCCGGGGCAGGGCGGGGTACAGCCACTGACGATGGCCGATGTGAACAGTATCCGTGTGCTCAAGCTGCCCATTGTCGGCCCGGTACCCAACTTCACCAACGCGGCGACCATGTCGGCGGCGGCGGCCGAGAAATCGGGGCAGGTGTTGGGGACGACGGCCGAGTACGCAGTGGTGAACAGCCTGATGTTCGCAGACGGGGCGTTTTTCACCGACGCGAACGTACAGAGTGCGTCGCAGGTGGTGGTGCTCGGTGCCAACATGAAGACGTACTTGTTTGGCGATGGCAAAGCAGTGGGCGAGATGATCCGGATCAACAGCACGAAGGTGCGGGTGATCGGTGTGCTCGAGCTCAAGGGCGGCAACCCGTTTGGTTCGGTGGACGACCAGGTGTTGGTACCGATTACGCTGGCACAGACGCGCTTGTTTGCAGGTCGGTCAGCGTCGGGCGAGCTGCGAGTGAGTAATATCACCGTGGCAGCGAAAGAGTCCTCGGAGATCGATTTCGTGCAAGAACGAGTACAGATGGCGTTGCGTGATGCGCGCAGACTGAACCCGGACGGCAGCGAAGACGACTTCCAGGTCATCAATCAGGCGTCGATTCTCTCGTCGCTGACGCAGGTCACGTCGTTGTTGACGACGTTCTTGGCTGCGGTGGCAGGAATCTCGTTGCTGGTGGGCGGCATCGGCATCATGAATATCATGCTGGTGAGTGTGACCGAACGGACGCGTGAAATCGGCCTGCGGCGTGCCGTCGGTGCCCAGAGTAATGATATTTTGTTGCAGTTCATGATCGAAGCGACCACGCTGAGCATGCTCGGTGGCGTGATCGGGGTGCTGATGGGGAGTATCTTGCCCATCGTCCTGACCGTGACTGGGGTGTTCAATGCGCCGGTGACGGCGTCGTCGGTGGTGATTTCGCTGTCGGTGTCGCTGGCGACCGGGTTGTTTTTTGGGATATGGCCGGCGCGAAACGCCGCGCGGTTGAACCCCATCCAGGCGCTGCGGCACGAATAGCCGCGCCGTCTGATTCCTCTGGCAGCAACGCCCGCCGGTGACGACGTCATCGGCGGGCGGTTACGTGCAAACGGCAGCCCTGCCGTTTTGCAGATGCAGCAACACCCAGCCTGCAACGAGTCTCGGTGGGTACCGCACCCGGTAGACCCCCACCAGCGGCAGGCACGCGGGGCCTACGGAACCCCAGCCTGCATCAGCCCCGGCGCCGCCGGGGCTGCTTTTCATAGATGCTGCTGCTGCGTGATGGTCAACGCGACGCCCTGAAAGGCGAGATCAGCGACGTGCAGGTTGCACCACTGGGCATACTGCTGCCAGATGGCCGGCTGCTGACGCAGGAGTGGATCGCTGGGGGTGTGGGCGAAGACGGTGTGGGCGGCGATGAGCACGACCTTACGTTGGGCGCGGCTGAGGGCGACGTTGAGGCGGCGGGCATCGTAGAGGAAGCGCTCGTTGCGGGCGATGGTGCTGGGGTGCGATTCGGTGGCGCTGACGAACATGATCTGGCGCTGACTGCCTTGGAAGCGCTCGACGGTGTCGATACCGGGCCAATGGGTCGTGTGCGGATCGGGAGCGGCTGTGTGCGCGGCGAGGGCTGTACTGATGGCTGCCCGTTGCATCCGGTGCGGGACGACCACGCCATAACCGGTGGCGCCATCGTAGCCCGCGGCGATGAGTGCGCGCAGCAAGTGGAGGACGAGGGCGACCTCGAACGGATTTTTGGTGTGGCTGGCAGCCTCGTCGTGGCGGATGAGCACCATCGTCGCGGCGGGGTCGAAGACGGCGTGCAGCAGCGGATCGAGCGTTCTGATGAGCGGGATGCGGGTCTGCTGGTGCGAATGGTAGTCGATGCCGTCGTGGCGGTAGATGGCGTCGTTGAGAAACGCAGCCACCTGTTGGGGCACCCGCCGTGATTCGGCGAGTTGGACCCGCGGGACCCCCACGACCATGGCGGCGACGTAGTCGTAGAGCGAGAGATAGGCGGGATAGCGCCGAAAGAGGGGATGCTGTTCGTGCTCCCAGTCATGGCTGACGATGGCCGGCATCTGGCGCGGGTCACCGACGACGATGATCTGCCCGTCGGCGTGGAGTGGGGTCGCCGCGGCCAGAGCGAGCGGGAGCGACAATTGAGAGCTTTCGTCGAGGACCAGGAGGTCGCACCAGGGCTGGTTGGCGTGGGTGAGATTGCCCAGCGGGGTCGGTGTGGCACCGACGACGACCCAATCGTGGCGGTCGAGCGATGTGAGCGTGCTGGCTTTGTCGTGCATCGTCGTGACCTGTGCCAACGGCGGGGTGTGCGGGTTGGGGCGGTAGCGGACGAGACGGAGCTGGCGCAGGGGAGCGAATTCGGGGGCGGTGAGGGTGCCGATGACATCCGACACGGCACCGAGGATGGCGTCGACAGCGGCGTGGG
>JBJOJU010000029.1:0-5294 GCA_046046485.1 Chloroflexota bacterium
CGGGTCGCTATGCGCCTGTCAAACGCGACGCGTGGGTGACTTGCGAGTATCGTGACCTCAAAGGGCGCAGCCTGCGGGTTCGCCGTGCGACTGGACTACTGGCACGGGCGATCCAGCACGAGATCGACCACCTGAATGGGGTGTTGTTCACCGACCATGTCGCTGACCCTGCCACTATCGAAGATATCCGCAAACCGCAGTGATCCCACGCGGTCATCAGTGAGTACTACAGTATGACGACGAATCCTCTGCGTGTCGGTATCATCGGCGCTGGCATCGGCAAATCACACGCCGAAGGCTATGCGAAGCAGTCGCGCGTCCAGATCGCAGCCATCGCAGGCCTCGACGCCCGGGTCCAGACCCTGGCAGCGACCTACGGCGCCCGCACCTACGGCGAATACGCCGAGCTGCTCGCTCAGCCCGACATCGACGCGGTCAGTGTCTGCGTGCCCAACGGCCTGCACCACGAAGTCACCATCGCCGCGCTCAAGGCGGGCAAACACGTGCTGGTCGAAAAACCGTTAGCCCGCACTCCGCTCGAGGGCGAAGAGATGTTGGCAGCAGCCAAAGCCGCCGGCAAGATTTTGATGATCAGCTTCAACCACCGCCAGCGCAGCGACGTGCAGTACATCAAACAGCAGATCGACAGCGGCCGCTTGGGTCGCATCTACTATGCCAAAGCATACTGGATGCGGCGCGCGGGGATCCCCGGCATCAACAGCTGGTTCGTCAACAAAGGGATGGCCGGCGGCGGCCCGTTGATCGATCTGGGCGTCCACATGCTCGATATCACGATGTTCTTGATGGGCGAGCCGCTGCCGGTGTCGGTCAACGCGGCCACCTATGCCGAGTTCGGCCCGCGTGGGCAGAAGGGCATGAACAGTGTGCGCACCGGCGCAAGTGCTTCGTACGAAGTCGAAGACTTGGCCACGGCGATGATCCGCCTGCAGGGCGGCGCCACCGTCCAGCTCGAGACGAGCTGGGCTAGCCACGGCCCCAACGGCGACGATTTCGGCTTGGTGCTCTACGGCACCGAGGGCGGCGCCGAGCTCAAGGTCGTCAACTACCGCAACGTCGACACGGTGCGGATCTTCTACGACGAGAAAGACGGCACCCCGGTCGACCTGCACCCGCGGATTCCCGACGGTGGCGGTCACACCCAGGTCATCGACAACTACGTGCGCGCGGTGCTCGACGGTGCACCGGCGATTCCGTCGGCCGAAGACGGGCTACGCCGCACCCAGGTTATTGACGCCTGCTACCGCTCGAGTGCCGAAGGGCGCGAGATCCGCTTCTAACTCGCATCTAAAAACGCCCCGGGCCGCGCACCGCGCGACCCGGGGCTCTTTGTGTCGGAGGTCACGGTGCGACGGTCTGGGCTGCCGCTGCCAACACCTGGCCCGCCAACGCAGCACCGGCATTCGACCCCTCGCCGCCGTATTCGAGCATCACGGCCACGGCGAAGCGGGGGTTTTCGGCAGGGGCATAGGCGATGAACCAGGCATGGGGGATGCCAGTGGGGTTTTCGGCGGTCCCCGATTTGCCAGCGACGCTGATAACCCCTTGGTGCTGCGCTGCCGCTCCAAAGCCGTCGGTCACGGCGTAGCGCATCGCGTCGCGCAGGCGCACCGCATTGAGGCTGCTCACTGCCCGGCGGACCGGCCGTGTGATGTGGGTATACAACGCAGCGTCCTGCTGATTGACGACGCGCTGCACCACAAAGGGCTGCATCACCACCCCGTCGTTGGCGACGGCAGCCGCGACCAACGCCATCTGGAGCGGAGTAACCAAGAGTTGACCCTGCCCGAAGCCCGTATCGGCGAGCGCAGCGGCGCGGGTCAGAAAGCCATCGTCGACATACAGCGTGCTCGTCTGCATGGGCAGGTCGGCCATCGTGACGGCGGTGTTGGGGTTGGTCGGGGTCACAAAGCCGAAGCGTTCAGCACTGCTCGCCAGCCGAGCTGCGCCGAGGCGAAGTGCGTACTGGGCAAACGCGGTGTTACACGAAAACGCCACCACGCTACGCAGGCTGGCCGGCTCCCCCGTCATCGCCGCTAAATTGGGCACCGCATTCACCACCGGCGGGGCACCGGGCTCCGATTGGAGCTCGTTCGGGCAGGTGATGTCGTCGGGGCGGGCGATGCCGGCGTGTTCGAGGGCTGCAGCAGCCGTGACGATCTTGAACGTCGACCCCGGAGCATAGCGCCCCTGCAGGGCACGGTTCAGCAACGGCTGGTCGGCATCGGCTGCCAGCAACCGCTGCCAATTCGCGTCGATGCGTTGCTGGTCGACCAGACGATCGACGGCACGGTCCGGTGTCAGGTCGCGCGGGTCGTAGCTGGGTGTGCTCGCCAACGCGAGCACCGCGCCGGTGCGCGGGTTGAGCACGACGACCGAACCGACCCGATCGCCCAGCAGCCCGTAGACCGCCTGTTGCAACTGGCCGTCGATGGTCAACTCGACGTCGTCACCACGGACGGTATCGTCGCGGAAGAGCCGGAACAGCTGCCCGAGGGGGTTGCGTGTACCCGAGAGGTAGTCACCATAGGTCGCCTCGACCCCCGAGACGCCGTAGCGCGGGCTGACAAACCCCACCACCGGCGCGAAGGCTGCCGGTTGATCGACTGGGTAGCTGCGCGCAGTGGTGCCGTCGGCCGCCACGGTGGTGTCGACGACGACGGTGCCGTTGCGGTCGCGGATGACCCCGCGATGCACCCGATTGGCAGCCATGACGGCCCGCACGTTGCTCGAGGTCTCGCCGGTTTCGGCGTTGACGGCTACGGCTTCGGCGATGTCTTGCGACCAGATGACCTGCTCGCGCAGCAGTTCGAGGGTCAGCATGCCGAAGCCGAGTGCCATGATGACCGTCAAGGTCTGCAGTGAGCGTTGGATCTTGCTGACGCGCAGGCGCAAGGGGATCTCGGCAAACGCCAGATACCCTGCTGGCAGCGCCGCCAGCCAGAGGCACCACAACCAGGTACCTTCGGCGGCAGGCGGACGCGACATCCCATACACGAGTATCGCAACGGTGGCGAAGAGCAGTGCGCGTTTGAGGTAGAACGATTTCATACGATGACCTCGTCGACCTGCAGCGGATAGATTGCACGTACCGCCACCCCGCCCGACGACGGCGTAAAGACCTCGAGGCGACCGCCTACCTCGGCGATGCGATAGACGAGCATCTGCAGGGTGTGCAACCCGGCACGGTAGATTCCGCTGTCGGGCAGCCCCACCCCGTCGTCTTGGACCAAGATGGTCACCGTGCGCTGGTCGAAGCGCACCAACAACGACACACTCTGGGCATCGGCGTGTTGTTCGACATTGAGCAACGCTTCGATGACCAAACGTCGCATCGTGTCGTGATGGACCGCAGGAATCGGCTTGGGGCGACCCAACACCACGCAGCGTACTGCCACGTGGGCAGTCGCTTCATAGACACCGGCGAGCGCATGGAGTTGCGCCACGATATCACCGGTTGCTTCGCTGGGTGTGTACAATGCTACCCGGACCTCTGCGACCCGCGTCTGCACCTGGGTCGCCCCGTCGCCGCGGCGTGCTCCGCGCCCGCCGTCGCTCCGCGGTACCGCCCGGCGCACCAACGCCCCGATGCCCACACTGGGCAGCGCCGGCAACACCGGCACATGTAGGCGGGCAACACGGCGATTGGCATAGAGGGTCGCCACACCATAGCCGACCAGTGGGGGCAGCGCCAGGAGCAGTAAGCGCTGGGGGACGGCAGGTGCCCCCGCGTCTGCCCAACTCCCCTGCAGCAGCAACACGCAGGCGAGTTGGATACTGGCACCGAATCCCGCGGTGACGCCGCCACTCCGCCCGTACAACAACGCCGGTAACACCAACATACTCAGCAGCAGTATGAAAAAGGGACTCGTCCACGCACCGGTGAACGCCACGACGATGGTGGCGACACTCAGCTCGAGTGCCGCCACCATGGGGATGTGGAAGAGTGTCCGGATGTATGGTTGAGCGAAGATCGTCGCGACGAGGAGCACCCCGGCGACGAACCCCCACGCCGACCAAAAACCGACCGGGCGCTGCTGCATCGCAATCAACAGCGCCGTGAGCGTCAACCCGACCCAGCGCGACGCGGTGATATACCAATGGCTCGAAGGGGCGCTGTGCATAGCCTACTCTCGGTCGGTGGCGGCTTATTGCCCCAGTGCGCTGTAGGTGTACGTGTTGTCGGAACTATACAACAACCAACCTGCACCGGTGCCGGCGTCGGCCACTGCGCGGATCTGGTCGCGCAACTCGGTCGCACCGTACTCGACGATCTGATCGTCAGGCACCCAAATGAGGGTGAAGTCTTGCAGCCACGGACGCAGACGAGCGCGGTGGTCGGGGAGTTGTTTCATGCCCATTTCCATCGTGCGCAGAATCACGTCGTATGGGTGTCGAGCCGGATTATCGAACCCGAGGTAGCCGGGGCCGTAGTGCGAAGGGTAGACCATCGGGCAGATGTAGTCGGTCGTTTCGCCCATGATCGGCAAGGATTGCCCGATAATGTCGATCGGTCCCTCGGTCGTGAAGCCGAAGACGTCGACTGAAAGGAATGCACCCGCTGCGTTGATGGCGGGGTGTGCCCGATTGAGTACTTTCTTTATGGTTTCATACCGGACATCTGCACTCGAGACTTCCTGCGACAACTGCAGGCGCTCGCCGTCGTCGGCGCCGAATTCGAGTGAAGGGAAGCGGATATAGTCGAAGTTGATTTCGTCGAACCCGTACGACGCCGCTTCGACCGACAATGCGATGTTGTAGTCCCAGACGTTTTCGTTGAAGGGGTCGAGCCAGGCGTATTTGATGGTCGAGGTCGGGTAGTCATAGAAAATCCCGCCCTTGACCCGGTCTTGCGCTGCCCATTCGGGTTTCGCTTCGGCCAAGATGTTGTCGTGGCTGAACATGTGCACGCGGGCTATGGTGTAGATCCCGCGCTTCTTGGCCTCGGCCAAGATGGCATGGATATCGTAGTTGGGGCTCGATAAACCCAGCTCCTTCACCAAGGGAACCTGCGAGTCGTAGTAGACCAGCCCGAGGTCGTCGCGCAGGTCAGATTTGAGGTCGATGACGATGGCGTTGAGTTCGGTCGCGTCGATATTGTTGAAAAACTTTTCAACGAGGGCCGGGTTCGACGCCACTGCGGCGGTGATGTAGACGGCTTTGGGTTCGAACGGCTCCAGCTTCATCACCGCCGGGATTTCACCCTGCTTGATGGGGACGACCAACTTGCGGTACCCAGGCGCCAGCACTTGGATGAAACCCTGCTCGGGCACCCC
>JBJOJU010000138.1:0-3880 GCA_046046485.1 Chloroflexota bacterium
CTAACACGAGGACATATACTGGCTTCCTGAATGCCTCGGCGTCGGCTGCGTATACCGTCAGTCTGTGGGTCAAACCGCAGAACTACGACGCCTGGCTGGTCGGCCAAGATGTCCGCAATCAACGCCTGCGGATCGGAATCAACCCGAATGGTCAGGCGACGTTCGAGCGCGCGCGTGAGTGCTTCCGTGCCTATTGCTGGTCGCAGACTCCGCTGGTGACGACGGCGAAACTCCCACTGGGTGTCTGGTCACACGTCGCGGTCAGTGTCAACGGCAACAGCGAAGCGGTCTATCTCAACGGTGTGCTCGACGCCACACGGACCGCAACCGACTGGAGCCCGCCGATCACCGCGGTGTCGGGACTGACCGCACCGACGACCAATGGCGTCGCTCCCGCGATCCAGACGAATTGGTACGGCAGCAGTGACCCGGTCGCAACGGTAGAGGGGTGGGCATTTGCCCCCACCAATCGCACGGTGCGAGTGCGCGACGGCGGCGTGCTCGACGGCGCTGAGGGCTTCACCATCATGGCATCGGTCTACCCCGATGTGCCCGACACCACGACGATGAACGATTTCTTCATCGTGACGCGCGAACAAAACTACACACTCAAAATCCACAACAATCGGCTCTACTACGCGGTGGGTGTCTGGTCGAGCGGTGCCGGATCCACCTGGCGCTGGATCGACAGCGAGCTCATGGTGAATCGGCGGACGTGGAACAAAATCGCCATCACCTACGACAAAAACAAAGCGGGCACCCAGCAGATCATGGTCCAGGTCAACGACCAGCGGAAATATTACCAAGGGTTGAATGCGATGTCGTCGTCTGCGCCGACCACCGATCTCGAAATCGGCCGACGCCAGAGCGATGGCGCGGTGGCGTTTGTGGGCAAAATCGACGATGTCTTGATCGTGCCCCGTGGGCTGTCCAACGCCGAGGTCACTGCGCTGCAGAGCACCTCTTCACCTTCTGACGACGCATTCGCGGCCATTCCGAACCTGGTCGCCTACGGCAACGTGGCACCACTCGCGCCGGTCAATTACGGCGCCGAATTCATCGGTGAGCTCGACGGGCTGCGGGTGTCGCCGTTCAGTTTGGGCAGCGACGCCATCGCAGCCCAGATTAAAGAAGCACCGTCGTGGAATCTGACTTTCGAAGACACGATTTCGACCCAACGCACCACCGTGACCAACGGGGTGACCGCCACGGTGACCATCGATTCGGCGGCTTTGCCCGATCCGGTGCCGTCACGGTCCGGTATCGATCGCTTTTTGTATGCTGCGACCTGTACGAATACGGGAATCACAGGCGTCGAATGCCCGACCGGCAACATCATCGGGATGAACGGCATCGCAGAGGGCTTTGATGGCCGGACCACGTTGCTCGAGGTCGGCCGGCCCAAGACCCTGCTCGACGAAATCGCTGCCGCGGGGACCATCCAGCTCACGGTCCAACCCGACAGCGGCGTCAATGCGCGCCAGATCCTCGTGCAGTACGGCGAAGCGGCAGGGGCAAATACGGATCCGGCGTTCGAAATTAGCCTGACCGCCGACCAGAAAGTCCGCATCAAAATCGGTGCGACGGTGTTCACCGCGGGCACCGCCCTGACGCCGGCGTGGAACCATATCGCATTTAGCTACAGCAGCAGTAGTTTTGTCTATATCCAAAACGGCGTCATCGACCCCACCAGCAGTGCCGTCGCAGGGGCGACATTCACGACCAGCAACACCGGCCGGCTGTTTATCGGGGGTGGCGTGGCCAATACCGCCCGGGCGAGCCTGTTCCGCGGTGAAATCGACGACATCAGCTTCACCCCCAGTGTGTTGCCGGCGCGCAAGGCGTACCGGTTGGCGCGGGCGCAGTTCTCGGGCACCGTCGCCAAGACGACGGTCGGTTCGGTCACCATCGACGCCGATGCGCCGGTAGTCACGATCCGCACCCCCGCATACGTGGCCCGTCTGCCCCGACAGATCCTCATCCAGACCAGCGACAAAACCACCCAGGTGACGGGTGCAACCTACCGCACATCGCTCACCAACAGCACCAACGCGGTCGCTGTCGACACCACGGCGCCGTTGTGTCTCGATGCCGTCGCGGCCGATAGTTTCTGCCCGACCTTCCGCGTCCCCGAGGGTGCGGCCGCGACCGTCGAAGGCCGCTACACGATCCACGCCGCCGCGTACGACACCGCCCGGAATCTGGGGAGCGCCGAAACGACCGTCTTGGTCGATGCGACCGCAGGTTCACTGGCGCTGCAGCGACCGACCAAGCCCTACACGACGACTGCCGAACCGGGCAGCAGTCTGCGGCTTTTGACATTGAAAATCGCCGCCACCGACCCGACACTGAGTAATTCGAGCAATGCACCAGGGAGCGGTATCGTCGATGTGAGTGTCACGGTGAAAGACTTGAGCGGGCACACCTTGACGCTCGCTCCGGTCCCGGCAGTGCAGAAAAGTGACTATTGGTATGCCACGGTGCCCCTGCCGTTCGGCAATCCGACTGGGTTCTATCAGGTCTACGGCAACGCCACCGACGCGGTGGGCAACACGGTGTCCGACGTCCCGTTGGCAGTGGCCAACGGCGGTGTCAACGGGCCGATCGAGGTCGACACCACCGCGCCTCACGATGTCATCACCTACCCGGATCCCGACAGCGCCAACGACTATCTGGTGGCACATGCCCCCATGACCGGTCGGGTGTCGGACATCAACGACGGGCGGGCTGCGATCCAACGCGGGTTACGCGTACGTCTCGATTTCGAGGCCCCCGACGGTGCACACGCCTTCGATAACCGCGCCGATAGCCGCTACACCACCGATTGTGTCGCCTGCCCGGTCATCGCCAAAGACACCGTAGACGCGACCCGCCGGGTCGCCCGGGTGAACATCGACGGTACGCTGCAGTCGTTGACGATTCACAATGCTGCGACGGTACTGTCGGGGACGTTCAGTGTCGCCTTGATGGCGAAAATCGCCGACACCGGTACTCTGGTCGCGTCGGGGATCGCTGCAAATCCGCGCCTGCGCATCCACGTCGACAAAGTGGGTGGAGGATTCCGTTTGAACGCCCGCCGCGGGAGCGTGGTCCTCTCGTCGGCACCGACCCTCGCTCCCGGCAAGTGGTACCACATCCTCTACTCCGAAACCGGCACGACGATGTCGTTGGCATATGGTGAATCGTTGGGTGCCATGACCACCGCCTCCAAGCCATTCGCAGCGCGCACGGCGTTTGTCCTGCAGCCCAATCTCACCCTGGGCGCGATGCAGTCGGCGCGTGGTGCCACGGCGATGGAGGATTACTTCCGCGGGTACCTCGACGACGTCTTGATGTCGGCGTTTGTCCTGAACCCCGATGATCTGCTCGGCGCAGCCATCGGCGCCGGCAGCGGAACGCGCATGCATCAGACCCGGCTCGCGATCGTCGACGACGGGACCACCAACCCCGACACGCTCGGCCGCCGTGCGCGGTATTATGCGCCGCTCAATAACACCAAACTGCCGGTCATCGATGCCGTTGCGGGCGCAATGGGGAGTTTCTGTGCCGCTGGTGTGTCGTTGCGCACCCTCACTTGCCCCAGTATCGGCGACGGGTACTCCACCCGCGCGCTAGATCTGACGCGGGCGACCGACGGCACCGAGCTCGGCTACAGGATCACCACCGCCAGCGACGCTGCGGTGACGACCGGGGTACGCTTCCGCCGCAATGAATCCGCCACCTCGGGGGTTTTCTACAGCCTCCAATCGACGACCCAGGCTTCGTTGTGTGCACAATACAGCTATGCTGCAGAGAAAAACACGCTGGTCATCGCCCTGAAGTGTGGTGATCAGGCGAGTGTCGCGGTGCCCATCGACGATACCCGCTGGCACACCGTCAC
>JBJOJU010000147.1:0-4767 GCA_046046485.1 Chloroflexota bacterium
GTCGTAGGTGCCGATCAGGCGGAACCGGCAGTCGATGCGCTGGCTCATCCCTTCACGCTCCAGCTGGACCGTGCCGGTGTCGAGTGCGCCCAGCAAGATATTCACCACCGGGTCGGGCAGCAGATTGAGGGCATCTGCATAGAGGACCCCGCCGTCGGCACGGGCGAGCAGCCCGGGGCGGGCCACGCGTTGCCCAGTACGCAGCGTCGCTTCGATGTCGATGCCGCCCAGGAGTGCCTCTTCGTCGCTGCCCAGCGGGAGCTCGATGAAGCGCGTGCCCGCGCCATAGAGCGGCAGACTGGCCCTTGCCAGGGTGCTTTTACCAGAGCCAACCACCGCCCCGATCGCCACACCACCCAGGCGCGGGTCGACCGCCAAGACACGCAGCGCTTCGACCGCCGCATCGACACCGACCAGCCCGGCAAGGGGCAGGACCGGCGTCATCGCAGCACCCCGGCGGAACGACCAGCAGTGACGCCAGATTCTGTACTACAACCGATACAGAGCTGTGCAATTTGACGATAAAACATTTGCAGTATCATGACGGCTCTGCGGCATTGGAAAGAGGAAAACGACACTGCGCGCATTATAGCACCGCCGTCTCTGACGATACCGTACATCTCTGCAACAAATAGTGCACAAACGCTGCACAGTCAGTGTCTGACACAGCGAGCGAACAGGCCCGCTGCGAGGTTTGGTATGATGGAGCTGATCATTGTTCCACAGAAAGACTGTCATGCATTTCGTTGGAATTCCTGGCAGCATCCGTGCTGCGTCACTCAATCGTGTCTTGCTCCAGGCGTTCGGGACTCAGGTCGAGGCTCCGCACACGTTCGGCATCGTCGACATCGGTGATTTGCCGTTGTACAGCGAAGATCTCGATGCGCACGGCGACCGCCCCGCGCCGGCGAGTGTGACGGCGTTTCGCGCTGCCATCGCCGCAGCAGATGCCTTGGTCATCGCGACTCCCGAGTATAATCGTGGGTACCCCGGTGCCTTGAAGAATGCCCTCGACTGGGGTTCACGTCCTCACGGCGCAGCGCCCCTGCCAAACAAGCATGTCGCAGTCATCGGCGGCGGCGGCATGACGGGTGGCTTGCGCGCCCAGATGCAGCTTCGGCAGGTCCTCGACGGCTGCGGCTGCCATGTGCTCGTGCGGCCGGAGCTGGCGATCCGCTTCGGCGAGACCTTCAAAGACGGTCAACTCGTCGACCCCAAGACCATCGAGATGCTCGGGCGTATCGCCGGGGCTCTCGTGAGCCAGGCCCAACGCCCCTAATCACTGCCCCGCATTCCCGCGCCGCTCGTCAGCTACCCGGAGGTCGCCCATGCACAATCTCTTGGTCGGTACGACCAGCGGCGCGTTTCACGTGCGCTGGGAGCAGAGCCTCGCCGACGCCCAGGTCACCCACCTGTTGACCGAACCGGTCATCGCCGCGGCCACCATCCCGGGTCGCGGAGTCCTTTTGGCTGTCTACAACGCCAACACCGACCACACACACTCGCGTCTGCTGTGGTTTTCGGCGCAGACCGGCCAGATCACCCCGGCGAGCGACACCGTCATCCCATCGGTGACGAGTATCGGCGTCGCCGATGGCCAAATCGCCATCGGGACGCATGGCCATAAGCTCTACACCCTCGATGAGGGGGTCCTCTGCGAAGACGCCGGCTTCGCCGCCGCGATGGGGTCGATCCAGCGCTACGAGAGCAACTACGGCGAAGCGATATCACAGATCACCCACGACCCACGCGACGGCAGTGCAGTTATTGCCGTCAGCACCGGCGGTCTATGGGAACACAGCGCGGCGGGCTGGTGCGTCAGCGACCACCCGACCTACGGCAGCTACCCCGAAGAAATCGACAATCTGGTGTTGCGGTGTGTCCATGGGGTCTCGGTGGGTCAGCGCGGCGATCGGCTGGTGCAGTTTCACCGCGGGCTGAAATACCACGACGGGACGCAGTGGTACGACGTCGAGCGTCCTGGCCACAAAGCCGGGTTCGCGACGATCTATCGGCCGGCGTTCGATGATTTCGTGGCGATCCCGCTCATCGCCGACGAAGAGCGTTGGGCCGCCGGCGGCGAAACGGCGTTTTGGATCGTCTCGCCCCGGACAAAAACCGGCCGGGCAGTGCGTTTCGATGCCCAACGCGACTACAGTTGTTCGCTGCGCAGCGGGATGACCCTGAGCGGCGACGTGGTCGTCGCTGGCACGACGTCGGGTCGGCTCTTCGCCCTGGCCGGTGACACCGTCACGCAGCTCCCGCACCATCTCGGGCGAGTGCTCGCCGTCGCCGCCGATACTACCGCAGGAGGTCAGTGATGCGACAACCCTGGCACCTCGCCGCCCGCTTGCCGGCCAAATGGGTCAACGCTGGCAGCACCCAGACGCCCCAAGTGACGTTTTTTCACCTGCCGCTGACCCTCGACACCAAACAGACCATCACCTTCGAAGTGAGCGGCGACGAGCGCTTCGAATGGTACATCGACGGTGCGTGCCATGCCCGTGGCCCCGAACGCGGCGACGGCAGTATGTGGCATACGCACACGGTGAAAATCACCCTCACCGCCGGAGTGCACCATCTGGCTGCACTGGTCTGGAGCGCGGGTGAGCAGGCCGCATATGCCCAGATCGGCAAGCAGCACGGGCTCTTCGTCGACACCGGTGCGCGCCACCGACAGCTGTGTGCCACGGGTATCGCGCCGTGGCAGTGTGCGACGGCCCGGAGTTACCGCTTTATCCCACCCCAGCAGGCGTGGGGCACGGGTGTGAACGTCGTGTTCGATGCCCGACTTCATCCGTGGGGCTGGCAGACGCGCGAACACGTCGACTGGCAGCCGGTGACGGCGGTCTATCACGGCGAAATCAGCCTCGCCGACTACGAATTGGGCAGCCACAAGAAACTCACTCCGGCGCCGTTACCGCCCCAGCGCCACGACCTGCGCAACCTGGGCACGGTGCGCTATGTCGACAGTGTGGGCGAAACCGACGCAGCACAGCGGGTCGTCCGCAAGAAAACCGACCGCCCTGGCCAACACGCCGCCTGGCAGGCCCTCAGCGCTGACCAGGCAGCGCTGACGATCCCGGCCAATAGCGAAGTGCGGGTCATCTACGACCTGGGCATCTATGTCTGCGGCTACCACGAGGTGACCCTGGCGGGCGGGGCTGGTGCCCGGGTCCGATTGCACTGGGAAGAGGGGCTGTCGAGCAATCCGCAGGATTTCGTGCGGGTGAAAACCAATCGCGACGAAATCTGGGGGAAGTATTTCGCCGGTGTGGGTGATGTATTCATCGCCGACGGCAGTGTCGGTGTCACCCATCGGCCGTTGTGGTGGCAGTCGGGTCGATATATCGAAGTGCTGGTCACGACCGCCGCCGAGCCGTTGACCATCGAGCGCATCGCCGTGGCCGAGACTGGGTACCCGTTCCAATTCACCGGCACATTCGACAGCGACGATGCCCGGCTGCGTAGTGTCGTACCTATGATGCAACGGGTGCTCGAAATGTGTGCGCACGAGACCTATATGGACTGCCCCTACTACGAGCAGTTGATGTATGTGGGCGATACACGGCTCGAGGCACTGGCGACGTATGTCTTGACCCAAGACGACCGCCTGCCGGTCAAAGCCATCGAGTTGTTCCACCAGTCACGGCTGCCCAACAATCTGACCCAGTCGCGCTACCCATCACGGGTCCAGCAGATTATTCCGCCGTTTTCGCTCTGGTGGGTGGGCATGGTGTATGACCTCTTGTTGTGGCGCGGCCACGAATCAACGGTCAGGCGTTATCTCCCGGCGGTGAGAGCGGTGCTGGATGCGTTTCTGGCAGGGCGGCGCGCCGATGGGTTGATTGCCCCGCCCGTCGGGTGGAATTTCATCGATTGGGTGCCTGGATGGGAAGGTGGGATGCCTCCGGGTGCCGCCACCGAACCATGCGCCACGCTGAATTGGCATCTGGTATATACCCTGCAGTTGGCCGCGGCCCTCGAAGAGCACGTCGGCGAAACCAGCATGGCGCAGCGCTGGCGCGGGCACGCACAGACGATTGTCTTTGCCCTCGATGCCCAGCTGTGGGATGCGACCCGGGGCGTCTATCTCGAAACCCTGTCCGACGGCGGGATCAGCGAGCACGCCCAGTGCATGGCGCTGTTGAGCGGGATGGCCAGCGAGCGCGTCCAGACAGCACTCGCGCATGCGCTGCGCACGCACCCCCATCTCGACCGCACGACGATCTACTACAGCCATTACCTCTTCGAAGCCTACCGCCAGATCGGGGCAATCGATTTGTTGCTCGAGCGGATGCAGCTCTGGTTCGAGCTGCCTGCTCAGGGGTTGACCACCACGGTCGAGATGCCCGAACCCTCGCGGTCGGATTGCCACGCCTGGGGCGCGCACCCGCTCTATCACTACCACGCCACGATCATCGGGGTGCGCCCGACAGCCCCGGGGGCGTCCCATGTGCTCATCACCCCGCAACTCGGTCCCTTGCAGCGCGCAAACGCCACTACGCCAGTACCCCAGGGACACATCAAGACGGCGTTCTGGCGCGACCACGGCATCTACCGCGGGCGTGTCACCCTCCCCCCGGGCGTCAGCGGGACGATTATGTTGCCCAGCGGGCGCGTCAATATCTCAGCCGGCGGGACGGCGACATTGTAGGAGTGCAACCAACCGCCCTTCGCTCGATGGAGCGAAGGGCGTTTCTGTGTTTCATCGCGATGGCTACGGCCGATAGGCGAGGTCGGCAAATAGCAAATCGCCGTAGAGTA
>JBJOJU010000160.1:0-2770 GCA_046046485.1 Chloroflexota bacterium
TTGATAGCGCATCCGCAGCACCGTGAGTGCGTGGTGGAGCTCCGCGTGCTCGCGCAGCAGGGTGTTGCGTTCTTCGAGGAGCGGTGGCGCGAAGCCATTGCTCTTCAGGAGTGTATAGCCGACTCGATCTGCAGGGTCGACATGCGTCATGTCGTCGAACACGAGGGCGCCGGTACCGGCGGTCTCGGGATTGTAGATGCCGCTCTTGCGGGCTTCGTCGAGGATTTGGTCGATGAGCGAGAGTCGGTGGGTCATGGCGTTCCACTCGGTTTCAGAGCTTTGTATCAGGCAATTATCAGCAATACAACCAGGAGATACCCGGTCTCAGAAAGGGACTGGTGTATAATACCCGTATTCTTTTGTGTACGGGACATACTGTGCAGAAACCACCGCGCCGCCGTTCCCTGCGCCCTGCAAAGCTGCTCCGCCGCCCCAGCAAATCACTCTTGCCCAACATGACACCCGGCCGGATGAGCTCACAACGCGCATCCAGCCAGGCGAACAGTTGGCGCACGTATATCATCGTCGTCGTCGCACTCGCATTGGTCGGTATCGGAGGCAGCGCGGCAGTGATTCTGCGGCGCACCGATCAAGCCTTGGCAAATATCCAAACCAGCGATCCGCGGGTGAATACACCCGATTCCGCCGTGACGCCCGACCCTGCCCAACCGGTCGACACCAAACCATTTGTGCCGGCCACGCTCAAACAACCATTCACGGTCTTGCTGGTGGGCGTCGACAAACGTGCAGAAGCCGTCACGGAAGGGGTGCGCTCCGACACCCTCATTTTGGTGCGTATCAATCCACTCGCGAACTGGGCGACCATGTTGTCGTTGCCGCGTGACTCGGTGGTCCCACTCCCCAACGGCGCACTGGGCAAAGTCAACGGTGCATATTCGTACGGCTATTACAACGCAGAAAAACTCTATGGCGCGGGCACCACCCCTGACGCCGGTGGCGGTGCAGCCGCCGCCGAGACCATGGAACGATTTCTCAACATCCATGTCGATTACATCGCCCAGGTTGATTTCTATGGGTTCGAGCGTCTCGTCGACAGCGTCGGTGGCGTGATCGTCGACGTCAAGCAAGCGCTGATGGACCCCGAGTACCCCACCGAGAACCACGGTGTCGAGCGTATCTACATCGCCCCGGGCATCCAGCTGATGGACGGCAAGACGGCACTGGTCTTCGCCCGTTCGCGCCACTCGACCAATGACTTCGACCGCAGCAAGCGCCAACAGCAGGTCCTCAAGGCGGTGCTGAGCCAGGTGCGGTCGCGTGGGTTAGCAGCAAATGTGTCGCTGCTGCCTAACTGGATCGGGGTACTCGAACAAAACGTGCGCACCACGCTGCCCATCGGTGATGTCTCGACGATGACCGATCTGGCGGGCATTGCTTCACGGCTCGAGACCGATCGGATCGCACAGTTTTCGATCAACCCGACGGATGTCCGCGTCGACAATGTCATCACGTCGGATATCTACTGGAACGAGAGCGACATCCAGGTATTGGTGCGGAAGTGGTTGACCGGCTCGACGATCCCCGGTATCGCCACGGTGCAGGTGCTCAACGGCAGCGGGTCACCGGGTGTGGCCGCCAATGTCACCGACACCATCGGCGTGGCAGGACTCTCGATGTTGGCCCCGTCAGACGGCAATGCGACCACGACCTCGACGCTCTACGACATCGGCGATCATCCTGCCGAGCGACAGCTCCTCCTCGACACGCTCGGATTGGCCGCCGACAAAGTGGTCATCAACGCCACCCGACCAGCAGGCGCAGCGAGCGATGCCGGGCTCGTACTCGTGGTGGGGAGCGACTACCTCCCTGCATGGACCGGAGCGACACCGTGAGTGACAACAGTACCCAGCTGCAGAGCAACGACCCCTACCGACGTGCCCTGCATGCGGCCTGGCATGCACAATCCGACCCGGCGATTATGGTCTACGAACGGCTCGTCGTCTGGAAGGGGATGCCGACACACCGCTACGGCGCTCGCCCGAAACAAGCCAACGAAGGGCTCCACGAAGCCCTATCGGCGCATTTTTCGATCTGTGTCTACGAATCCAATCCGCTATACGCGGTGTTCTGCACCGTCGGTGCGTCGCGCAAGATGATCCCGCACAGCGATGTCTCGACCCGCGATCCGCGGGGCATGCGCTTCGAGTACTTGATGCACGCGCCGCCGGAACACGCCGAACTCGTGTGCGCCTACCTGCTCGATATCGCCGAACACCCGCACATCCATCAGCGCGAAATCGGGCCGGGGTATGTGATGCCCATCGGTGAACCAATCGTGCCGGACTCTGCGATCGAGTACCTCTACTTCACCTACCCATTTCTCGATGATCCACACATCGCCGAAGTCAATCCAGCGGGCGAAATCGACCACCCGCGCGCCTATATCCAGACGCTATGGGTCGTGCCAATGACGCGCGGCGAACGCGACTATCTCCGCACGAACGGTGTCGAGGCATTCGAAGAATTTCTGCACCGCAGCCACAGTGTCCGCTACGATGCGGGTTTTGATCGTGCGAGCTACCGCTAACGAAGGAACAACATGGATCCATACGCCTCGATCGCGGCGCTCTATGCCATCGATTTCGCCGACGTCCGCGACGACGTCGATTTTTATCGTTCATTGGCACGCACCACGCGTGGACCGATTGTCGAATTCATGTGTGGCGGTGGGCGCGTCGCGGTCCCGTTGGCGGCCGACGGGCATACGGTAACAGGGGTCGATCTGTCGGCTGCGATGTTGGCACACATA
>JBJOJU010000177.1:0-5752 GCA_046046485.1 Chloroflexota bacterium
TCGATGAACGGGTGTTCGCCGATGGTAGTTTCGTCGCCAGTGCCCAGTCGACCACTGGCCCCGGAACCGAAGCATTTCAGACTCGCGTCATCGAGCAGGGCGCATGCGAACATATCGCCGACCGCTACGGCAGTGACAGTGCGACCGGTGCCGAGATCGATAGTGGGCAGATTGTCGCCCATGCTATTGGCTTCTTCGCCGTGCCGGATGTAGTCACGGGTGCCGAGCGTCTCACCCCAACAGACCAGCGAGGCATCGTCGAGGATGGCGCAGTTGTTCCGGGTCCCGACGGCGAGGGCAGTGGCTGTACGCCCGGTCGGGAATGAAATGGTGGGCAGATTATTGCCCATTTCGCCGCTCTCGTCGCCGATTGCGAGGTCACTGTAGTTCCCATTGACCCCATAAAAACTATCGCCCCAGCATTTGATTGCACCCGTGCTCAGCAGGGCACAGGTATGTGCCCACCGCGAGCCGACAGCTTCGACGAGTGCGCCGCTGCCGAGGTCGACGGCGGGCAGCAGTTCATACGCGGTGTTGCTCGTATTCCCTCGGGTGATGGTATCGCCATACCCGAGCCCTCCGGTGCCATTTGTCCCAAAACAGCGCAGCTGTTGACTGTGGTCGACGATACACGTCTGGCGGGTGCCGCCTGCGAGGATGATTTCGGGCGGCGTCGGTGTCGGAGTCATCGAGTTGGTCGCCGTGGGGGACATGGTAGCAGTGCTTATCTGCGTGTTTGTCGGTGTGCTGGTACGCGTCGCTGTATGTGTTTTTGTTGGTGTGGATGTGTGGGTGGCGGTAGCGGTACGCGTCGCAGTTCGCGTCGGGGTACCGGTACGCGTGGCAGTTTTGGTTTTGGACGGCGTTGCAGTCCGGCTGGCGGTAGCAGTACGCGTGTTGGTATAGGTCCGAGTAGGCGTTTTCGTCGGCGTGCTTGATTTGGTCCGAGTGGGTGTTTTGGTGGCGGTGAACGTTTTGGTCGCTGTGTGGGTCTTGGACGGGGTATAGGTCTTAGACGGAGTAAAGGTGAGTGACGGAGTAAAGGTGAGTGACGGAGTCAAGGTGAGCGACGGGGTCAAGGTCTTGGACGGGGTCGGGGTGACGGTGGCTATACCGATACTGGGATCTGCAGCGTAACCGGGCAAGTTGTCGCCCATTTCGCCACTTTCGTCGCCACGGCGATCCCCGTCACCGTACCCCAGTGCACCTGCACCGGCAAAGCCGAAGCATTTGACCGCGTCGGTGTTCAGGAGCACACAGGTGTGATCTGTGCCGGTGGCGATGTGTTTGACGGTGACGCCCGTGCCCACGTCGATAGCGGCGAGACTATCGCCCAATTCGCCGGGGTTGTCGCCGATGGCAGCCGTCGTACCGGTACCCAATTGCCCGGACCCGCCGTTGCCCCAACATTTGACTGTGCCGTTGTCGAGGAGCGCACAACTATGCGATGCAGAGAGGCTCAGTTCGACTGCGGTACGGCCGGTGCCGAGATCGACGGCGGGTAAGTTGTCACCCATTTCGCCGCTTTGGTCACCGTACGTCTCTGTGTCGCCGACGCCGAGTTGGCCGTGGTCGTTGTAGCCCCAACATTTGACCGAGTTGTTGCTCAGAATTGCACAGCCGTGCAGCATCCCGAGGGCGAATGAGCGGACAGTCAATCCGGTGCCGAAATTCACCGGGGCGAGGTTATCGCCCATGTCGGCGACAGCAGCATTATTGCCGATGTCGGCCGTGTTTTCGCTGCCTAAGCGCCCGACGCTGCCGGAACCGAAACACTTGAGGGTGGCATTGTCCAGCAGTGCGCATGCAAAATATTCACCGGCGGCGACTGCGCTGACCGTCCGACCGCTGCCGAGGTTGAGGATGGGCAGATTGTCACCCATCGTGCCGGGCACCTCGCCGTGCCGATCGTATGTGTTGGTACCGAGGTGTTCTCCCCAACACGTCAACGTATCATTGTCGAGGATGACGCAGACGTTGTTGTACCCGACCGCGAGAGACGTCGCGCTGCGGCCGGTGGGAAGAGCAACGGTGGGGAGTGCGTCACCCATTTCGCCGCTCGTGTCCCCGCGATTATCGGAATCGCCGTATCCGAGGGCACCATAGGTCCCATCGCCCCAACACTTGACCATACCAGTCTTCAGTAACGCGCACGTGCGCCCCGAACGTGTGCCGACTGCTGTGACCTGGGCGCTGCTCCCCAGATCAATCGTCGCCAACAGCGCATAGGCGGTCTCAGCGGTATTGCCGCGATTGGTGGTATCACCGTACCCGAGTCCGCCAGTGAAGTTTGCCCCGGTACAACGCAGCTGGCTACTGTAATCGACGATACACGTGGAGTCACTCCCTGCAGCGAGGATGATCGAAGATCGAATACTGGTGACGGTGGGTGACGCGGTGATGGTGGGTGATTTGGTGCGTGTGGGTGATTTGGTCGATGTGCGAGACTTCGTCGCCGTGCGTGTCTTGGTAGCAGCCCGTTGTCCCGACGCCGCGACGGCGCGCGTATCGCCGGTGAACGGACCGGTCTTACCCCCGATGCTGAGGAGCACACAGAGAATCGTGAGAAGCAAGCGGTGTTGGGTGGTGTGCATCGGGATGCTTTCTGACAGTGCTGCCGGTGGTCGGCGCGGCAACGGGCTACGGGGTGGGGGTACGCGTGCGGGTCTTGGTCGCGGACTTTTGTATCGTCTGGGTCGGGGTGTTCGAGATGGTGTGGTGGAGATGCACCCCAACGAATTGGCGGGGGAGTTGGTTCGGTTGCAACCGTTGCATCAGAGAGTTGACAAGGCTGATCCGACCAACGAGCTGGTTGTTGAAACCGCAAAACGTGCGACCTCGGAGAACCTGCAGCAGTGAAACTGACCAGTGCGAAATGAACGCAACGAGAGACCTAATAAACAGCGCGGTGCCGAGGCGCCGCTCAGGTACACTCCACTCGACCACTCGGGTGAGCAATCGACATTATCGTGTGCGGGAATTGGACTGCATTGTAGTGGGGTGAAATGAATTCGTCAAAATATTACAAAGGATTCCGCCCGACGTATGTGGAATTGCCCCAGGACAGGGGCGAGCGCGTTGCCGGCTCGTGCGGCGTACGGCGAAAAAGACGGGCTGGCTGGTAGAATGAGGAAATCCAGCTGGGAGCACATACGGAGTCACTGATGACTATCAATGCCGTGGTACCGCGTGTCGTCGATCGTTTTATCCGTCAGAATGAGTTCACCGGCGCCGCGGTGGTGGCGTATAAACACGGCGCATTGGTCTATGAACACTATGCCGGCGCCGCCGCACCTGGTGTGTCCGCGACGGCCGACACCATCTGGCCGCTGGCGTCGATTTCCAAAGTCTATAGTGCAGCCACGATCATGCGCCTGGTCGAATTGGGTGAACTGACGCTCAATACCCGAGCGCACAGTATCATCCCGGCGCTGACGGGGTCGGGCCGCGAAGATATCCGGGTGCGCCATTTGCTGACCCATACCGGTGGGTTGATGTACGAGTCGCCAGCGATGGCCGACCGATTGCGCGCGCACACCTCGCTGGCCGACATGCTCGACGAGGGCATCGAGTCGCAGCCGTTGTTCGCAGCAGGCACACAGTTCAGCTACAGCGACTACCACTGGTTGATTTTGGCCGAGATGGCGCAGTTGATCACGGGGAAGCGCTTCGCTGACCTGGTCACCGAACTCATCCTGCAGCCGATGGGGCTGCAGCGCACGTACTTCCCCGTGGGCAGCAACGGCCCCATCGCGCACGTGCGCGGGGCACTGGCCGAAGGGTCGACCGGCGACATGTACAACTCGGCCTACGGGCATGCGTTGGCACACCCGGCTTTTGGGGTGGTGGCCACTGCCCGCGACGTGGCCCGGTTTGCGCTGCATTTCATGCCGAGTGGGCCGCGGGTGCTCAGCGAGCCCACCGTCTGGGCGATGACCCACGATCAGACCGCCGGTGTGCCCGGTGCCTACCCGGTCATCACCGGGATCGGTGCCAATCCGCAGCACGCCTGGGGCATCGGCTGGGCGTTGCAGACGGCCCGCACACCGGCGCTGTTTTCGGAGCTACTGTCGTTCGACGCCTTCGGCCACCACGGCGCCAGCGGTTGCCAGGTGATGGCCGACCCGGCGCAGGGGCTGGTCGTGGTCACGCTGACCAACACCCATCTCAATACGGGTATCGATCGCTGGTACGAACGCCTGCAGGCGATCGCGGCGGCGACCATCGCTGCCATCTGAGTGCACGCCTGATCGCTGCCCGTGCCGCCGTCGCGGCACGGGTTTTTTCAGCTGTCTGCCGGAAGAGGCTGCGTCACCGTTTCTCGAAAATCGTATCGTCGGATGCGTACGACCGTTTGGGGCTCCCAGAACAGCGTCATGTGTTGGGAAGCATAATTGCCTTTCGTGGCATACGTATCCGTACCGACGATGGTTATGGGTGCGGTGTGAGGAGTGGCGCCGTCGGCGTTGTCGACCACTTCGGGGTAGCGGTACGCGTGCGTGTCGCGCTCCGCGTCCGGGTAGCGCTACGGGTCGCAGTGGGGGTAGCGGTGCGTTTCTCCCATGGAGCGAGTGTGCGCGTGCGTGTCGGCGCTCGCACGGTAACAAGGATGAAGGATGTGCGCGTGCGTGTCGATGATGGTGTCGCACTGCGTCGCCCAGTTGGGGTACGTGTGTTCGGTGTTGCCGGGTTGCGTGTGGCCGTACGCGAGGAGGTACGGGTTGGTGTTCGAGGAACCACGAGGGTCGGCACCTGACCGGTACCCAGAGGCCGCGGGGCTATCTGAAAACCGGTGAGCAGCACGAGTACCATGAGGAGGGAGAAACGAAACAGATTTGACATGTTCGCTCCGTTGCTTCACAGCGTACCGCATGCGGTACTTTGGGGGTACGGCGGCACGATGAAATGCGCTGTTTGTGAATGTCATTGGGGTGCCAATAGTATACACACTCGCGCTCCTCACCGGTTGCGTGCTGGTTTGTGCTCAGATATTGTCGAAAAAACTATCGAAATCATCGTTGTCGAAGAGCGAGCGCCGTCCCCGTAGTGATTTTGGCTCTTCGATCGTTGGCCCGATGGTGCGCATATAGTAGCCGCTGTTTCCGCCGCTGGTGATGAGGTGTTCGAGACGCAAGGACGGTATCGACGGCGGTAGCGTGATGCCGTGGGCTGCGACCGTCGCGGCAACGGCCGCTTCGGTTTCGGCATTGGACCGCGCCTGCCACGTGAACGCCAGGGGTTTCTTGGCTTCTTCTGCCCAGTCTCTCTGCAGATACTCGAACACCGTGTGGACGCCATCGGCGGCGAGTCGGGGCACGCACTCGCTGGGGAAGGTGGCGAGCCCTGCCAGGGCGACCTGCTGCAGTTCGAGGGCGCGCAGCAGCAGTGGTCGGCCGCTGATAGCAAAAAAAACGTTGTTTGCTGTACAGACGATGCGTTCGACGGCGTCGATGTCGATCGCAGGGGGAGTTGTCAACGGATCGCCGTTGTTCCACCAAGCACCGTCTTTCGTCTGACAGATGAAGGTCCTGTCGATAGCGAATATCGAGCGGACGCCGCGTTGGTTGAGTGCATACATTTGCTCAGCGGGGATTCCATAGCGCCCCCAGGCATACAGCCGACCCTGGGCGTCGAGGGCATATGACCGCCGGTCGCCGGCAGCCAGTGCGGTGATGACCGTGTCGCCGCTGCGCAGTTCGATGGGGATTTCGCCCACGTGTAAGTTGTGTCCCCAGCCGACGACCGCACCGCT
>JBJOJU010000236.1:0-3406 GCA_046046485.1 Chloroflexota bacterium
CGATGAACGTCGGATTAAGCACATGGATGACATCGGGGTCGAAGGCCCGAATCGCGTCGATGCCCGCCCGCGTGGGCATGCTGCACGACAGCTCCGGGTAGAGCGGGAAGCGTGGCCCCCACGACGGATAGACCGCGATGGATTTATAGTGATCCGGTGCCCCGGGTGGCGCATAGACGATCGCCTCGATGTCTGCGTCGATGAGTGCATCGAGGACCGCGCAGAGGACGGTGACCACACCGTCGGTTTTTGGGAGGAATGTTTCGGTAAAGAGTGCGACGCGCATCGAATGCCTGCTCGGTCTGAATGCCTTTGCTATTGTAGCTGTGATGACGGGTTGCGGCGGTCGTGTGGTGTACAATGGCAGGACGCTTACTCAGGAGGTACCGGTGACGATTGTCCCCAAACGCATGTCAGCGATGTTCGCTGACTTCACGCCCGTCGTTTTTCGCATCTTGATGCACAGTTTGTTGTTTGGGCTGGCGGCGAGTATCTCCGATGTTCTATTCAATTTTTATCTAGATAGTCTCGGACAGGGCAACGAAGTCGCTGGCCAGATGAATTCAATTTTTCGAGCTGCCGGGGTTCTCTTCGGGATCCCAGTCGGCATGTTGATCGATCAACGTGGCGCACGCAATGTGTTGTTGTTCAGCATCACTGCCTATGGCGCCAGTTGGCTTGCATTGATTCTGTCGCCCGATGTCCGTTTCATCGCACCCATTTATTTCTTGGTCGGGGCAGCCAATATCGCTACCTACACGGCGATTATTCCGTTGCTGAGCAGCGTCATCGAAGCAAAACAGCGGGCGAGTTTCTTCGGCATCAACGCTGGGGCAACCGTGGCGGTAGGGTTTGTCGGCTCGCTGTTGGGCGGCGCGTTGCCTGGCATCATCGCACCGTTCGTGGGTGTGGGTGCGACCGACCAACTCGCCTACCGGTTGGCGCTCATCAGCGTGTCGCTCATCGGATTCGCGGCGATTATCCCGCTGTTGGGCATCGCGAAAACCAACATCCACCATCATGCACGCTCGGCGGCAGCTCAACACACTGGTGCTCCGCACAAAGTGCCGTTTTGGCGCTTGGTGCAGTTCGCCTCGCAAGGGTTGTTGCTCGGGGTGGGTGGGGGATTGGTCGTGCCCTTCATGAATCTGTTCTTCCGTGAGCACTTCACGCTGCCCGACAGCCAGGTCGGTCTGATTTTGGCGATTTCGGCGTTCGCCATGGGCTTCGGCAGCTTCGTGGGCGGCCCGTTGTCGAAGCGCTTCGGCCTACGCAACGCGGCAGCGTGGACGCGGTTCTTGGCCGCGCCGACCTTGTTGCTGATGCTGGTGCCCAACGTGTTCGTGTCGGCAGGAGCCTACTATATCAGCCGCTTGGTCATCGGGGTGACATTCCCGCTCGCCGACGCCTTGGTGATGCAGTCGGTGCCGGCGGAACAGCGTGGGACCAGTACCAGCCTGTCGTCGATGCTCTGGTCGCTGGGTTGGTCGGGTGCCGCATTGGCGAGCGGTTACATCCAGCGTGACTATGGGTTCTATTGGGTGTTCATCGCCTCCGGGGTCGCCTATGTGATTTCGGCACTGTCGTTCTATCTGATTCCCTTCAAAGACGATGGCCACTAGGCCAGCAGAGGCACGCGCATGCAGACCGCAGCTCGGCGACCGTCGATTTTTCTCCAACCGATAGCCGTGCGGATCTACGCGTTCACGATGCTCTTGGGTTTCCTGAATGCGATCCCCGAAGTCGTTTTTAACTTCTACCTGCTGGGGATGGGGCACGACGCCACCGTCACCGGCGAAATGGCCGGTCTGGTACGCCTCGCCGGTGTGTTGTTCGGGGTGCCGCTGGGGCTCGCCATCGACCGCTGGGGCAGCATCCAGGCGATGCAGGTCGGAGCAATTCTCAACGCCGTTGTCTGGGTCGTCTTGCTGACCACTGAGCAGTTGCTGGTGATGCAGATCGCCTACTTCTTCGCCGGGTTGTTCTTTTCGGTCGGGACAATCAGTGCCATCATGGCATTGAGCAGTATCAGCGCTGGTTTGGTGCGGGGTCAGCTCGTCGCGATGAACTTCACGCTGATTACCCTGCTGGGCAGTGCTGGGTCGGTTGTGACCGGCTTTTTGCCGGGCATTGCCGCTGGGTTGGCTGGCGTTGCAGCGACCGATACCGCTGCCTATCGTTTGACCCTGTGGGTCGTCGTCGGGTTGTCGTTGCTGACGCTGGTGCCCATCACGGGGCTGCGCAGCCGGCTGTCGTCACATCACGACGCGCGTGGGGTCGAGGGATCCGACGAAATACCGGTGCCGCTCCTGCAGGCCGCTGCCATGACGGTCGGTTACTTCGCCATCGGGGCGGCTGGTGGGATGGTCCACCCCTTTTTGAATGTGTTCTTCCGTGAGCAGTTTGCCGTCGGCGACGGTCTCATCGGTTCGTTGATGGCGGCTTTTACCCTGATGATGGGGGTCGGCTCGTTCGTCAGTGCGCGCTTGGTGCAACGGTACGGCGAACGGGGCGTGGTCGTCGCAGCTGCAGCCCTCGCCATGCCCTTTTGTTTGGGGTTGTTGGTTCCGTCGGTGGCGGTCGCCGCAGGCGGTTACATGCTGACGTGCTTTCTCATCGGCATGGTGTTCCCCTACATGGACGTGCTGTTGTTCCGGGCAGTCGCGACGCAGCAGCGTGGGGTGGTGAAGAGTATCTCGACCATGTCGTGGTCGTTGGGCTGGTCGCTCGCTGCATACCTGAGCGGTCTCTTGCAGCAAAACGGCGCGTGGACGACCCTGATCGTGGTGTCGTCATTCGGGTATGTGATGTGTGCCGTGGCGTTCAAGGTAGTACCGTTCAGCCCAGTTGCCCGGCGCGAATCTGTCGCGGCAGGGTCGGCAGCGGTCTGAGTTTACGGGGCGCGTACAGAGGTCAGAGCCACACAGAGGCGAGGGATGCATGCAGACGATTCGTTCCCAATGGCGGGAAGTAGTGTCGACGGGGTCACCGGCGGTGTTTCGCATTTTGGCACACGGCATCCTCTTCGGATTGTCGATGAGCATCGCCGACATCATGTTCAATTTCTACCTGAAGAGCATGGGCTACGACAACGCCGTCGCCGGCCAGTTGCAGTCGGTCTTCCGGATCGCGGGCGTGGTCTTCGGGTACCCGGTGGGGTTGTTCATCGATCGCATCTCGGCCAAGCGCATGCTCTATATCGGTATTTTGACGTATTCGATCGGTTGGGGGGTACTCCTGACGCTCGACGGCGTGTCGGTCGCGACGCCGCTTGGCACGTTGAGCCCGGTGTTACTGCTGAATCTGATCTATTTCATCATCGGTGCAGCCAACATGGCCACCTACACCGCGGTGGTGCCGCTGCTGTCGTTGGTCATCGAACCACACCAACGGGCGGCGATGTTCG
>JBJOJU010000261.1:0-4373 GCA_046046485.1 Chloroflexota bacterium
GAACGAGACAAGAGACGTCCACAAGGCCATGGGGGTCACCTTTATTCTGTGGCCGCGTCGTCAGCCTGGGTGTACACTCCGGCACGGCGCAGAAGGGAAGCTACGAGGTCGAGGAGTTTGGGGAAGGGGAGTGCCTGCAATGCCCGTGATTTGACCACAAAGACCAGATCGACGTTGCCCTTGATGTGGGCATATTGCAGCCGAATCGCCTCTTTGATGCGCCGCTTGATGCGATTGCGCACCACAGCCCCGCCGTGCCGCCGTGCTACCACGATGCCACAGCGGGCGAGACGCTGACGAGCGGGCGCGACCGTGATGGTCAGCCGCGCGTCGTCTTGCAGATTTCCCTTCGAGCGGACCCGTTGGAAGTCTTTCGGACGACGCAGTCGATACTGCCGTTTCACGTGCGGCCCGCTCTCTCGTTGGTGTTAGCGTGACGTACGCTGGACGGCGCGACGCTCGTTGCTCACCGTCAACTTCCAGCGGCCGGTCAAGCGGCGGCGCTTCAACACGGCGCGGCCGTCTTTGGTCTTCATCCGCTCCAAGAAGCCGTGCTTACGACGGCGGGGAATACGCTTGGGTTGCCATGTGCGCTTGGGCATGATCCTACCCCTTTATAGGTGCCAGACCCTCACGGCTCTGGGCACTCGAACATACTAATCAATCGGTCGCGCGTGTGCGGACACAGTGTGGCATTATAGCCGTTCCGCTCCACGAGTGTCAAATGGTCGAGCGGCTGTCATCGAGACGCAATCACCCCGGCCGCCGCGTGGCAACGGCCGGGGCAGTGCGATTATTCGACGTTCAACGTCCGCTTGATTACATCGCTGGGCAAGGCGTTGCCGCCGCGTGCCCCGCCGTTGCGGCTGGACTTTTCGCGGGTCTCGGCGCCGAAGCGTGCTGCCAGATCGGCCAACGTCGCGTCGCCTTCGAAGGCGGCGTCGCTGGTCGATGCCGAGGTGTAGGTCTCGGGCTTGCGGTTGTCGCTCTTGGGGCGACGCTCGCCGGCCGGTCGATCATCCCGCTGCTGGCGGGCAGCCCGGTCGGGGCGCTCGCTGGCCGGGCGCTCTTCGAGGTAGGCGCTCAGGCTGATGCGGTTGTTGTCGCTGTCGATGTTCAACACGCGGACCTGCAGCTCGGTGCCCACTTCGGGCTTCTTGCCGCCGGGGATCTCGCTGGTGTGCACCAGACCGTCGCGACCGACGCCGATGTTCACGAACACGCCGAAGGGCGAGTGGCCGCTGACCGTGCCGGCCAGAATTTGGCCCTGGCTCAGGCTGGCGAGCTTCGGGTCGACCACAGCCCGGCGCAGGCTCAGGCTGATGCGGCCCTGGGCCGGGTCGATCTCGATGATCTTGAAGGTGTACGACTCGCCGATCTTGACGGCGTCTTCGACCTTGGCGACCCGCGTATCGGCCAGCTCCGAAATGTGGACCAAACCGTCTTTGCCCACGCCGATGTCGACGAACGCGCCGATGGCGGTGGTGCTCTTGACCACACCCTCGACCGAATCGCCGGCCTTGAGCGCATTGATGGCGGCGGTGTTCACTTCGGGGCGGCGGCGGCGCTCGGTGCGCGCCGGGCGCTCTGCCGTGCGCATCGTCAGGCTGATGCGGTTCTTCGACTGGTCGACTTCGAGCACCTTGACGGTGACTTCTTGCCCGACCGTCACGACGTCTTCCACCTTCTCGACCCGGTCGTTCGACAGTTCGGAAATGTGGACCAAGCCGTCACGACCGACACCGATGCTGATGAATGCACCGTACGGGGTAATCGACTTCACTTTGCCCTGGAGTTCCTGGCCCACCGCAAGGTCTTTCATTGCCTTGTTGGCGCGCTTTTCAGTCGCCTCGGCGACCACTTCGGTGGTCTCGGGCGTGGGGTTTTGGGTCTCTTCGGTCATATCGAAACATCCTCCTCGAATTACTGCACTACACTATCGAATCGCTCAGCGATTCAGCTCCGACCGGACCAAGTCGACGAGGCCACCCTCGCGCAGGTCATCGAGCCGGTAGTAGTTACCTTTCAAATGGTGGGCCAACTGTTTGGCCAACCCGCGCTCGAACACCGGGTGTTCGGTGTCGATGACCACCGAGCGGATCTCTTCGGCTGCGATGAAGTCAGCGATCGAGTAGCTCTCGGACTGTGGCGGCAAATCGGTCATTGCGACGTTGGCTTGGCCATCGGTCAACAACACCATCAGCGGCACCACTTCTTCGTCCTGGCGGCGTGCTCGCTTGAGCACTTCGTACCCCATCATCAACCCGCGTGACAGCGGTGTGCGCCCGCCGGTGGGCATCGTCTGCAGCATCTTGTTGGCGAGCTCCACGCTGCTCGTGAGGGGCAGCAAGAGCGTCGCGTAGTCACGCTGGAACGAGACCAGACCCACACGGTCGCGCCGCTGGTAGGCGTCTTTGAGCAACGACAACACGGCGTTTTTCGTCGCCCGCATCCGCTCGTCGGCCGCCATCGACCAGCTCGCATCCACCACGAAGCAGACGGCGTTGCGGGTCTTGCGTACCCGCACCTTCTGCCGCAAATCGCTGCGTTTCAGCATCACTGCCCGCACCGGTTTGCCTTCGGCCTTGGCATCGGCCCGGCGCTTGGGCTGCAGGTGGGCAGCATAGCGCAGCGTGGCATCGAACGCCAGGTCGGTCACACGGTGGGCCGGGCGGCTGCTGACATACCGGCCCTGCTTGCGCGTGGTCCGGGTCCGGCTGCGTCGCCCTGGTGATTTGCGCTCCTGGCGATCGCGTTGACCTTCGAGCCGCTTGGGCTTGAACATCTCGGATGCCTTGAAGGCTTTCTCACCGCCCCCTTGTTCGTTGTTCGCCTGAGAGCCCTGGTCGGTGGCGCCGGCACTCGCATTGGCCCCGGCACCACCCTCGCTCTCTTCCTGACCTTCCGACGACTCGGCGTCGTCACTCGTGTTCAGAGGGTCTTTTTTTTTACGCCGTCGGCGCTCGCCTGTGCAGATTCGTCACCCTCGGCCGATTGGACCCGATCGAGGATCTCGCCCACCCGCGCTTCGTCGAGTTTGACCTCGGTGAATGGCTGGCGACGCATGCGGTGGGGCAGTGCCAACTCGGCAGCCACCCGGATATCTTCGGCGGCCAGCTTCGTGCGGCCAGCCCAGGCTGCGTGGGTACGTGCCGTCTCGAGGATCGCCAGGTCGGCACGGTGACCGTCCACCCCCAGCTCCATCGACAACGTGGCCACTGCGGCCATGTCGCGGCGCGTGATTTCGACCATCGGCAACAACGCACGGGCCCGCACGATTCGCTCGGCGAGCTCCTGCTCGGTCGCCAACCACTCCTTCGAGAATGCATCCGGGTCACCGTCGTAGCGCATGCGGCGCGCGATGACTTCGACACGGCCCTCGACGTCGTGGATACCACCGATTTCGACCACCAGACCGAAGCGGTCCAGCAGCTGCGGGCGCAGTTCGCCTTCTTCGGGGTTCATCGTCCCCACCAAAATGAACCGGGCCGGGTGGGTGATGCTGATGCCTTCGCGCTCGACGGTGTTGACACCCATCGCGGCGGCATCCAACAAAATATCGACCAGATGGTCATCGAGCAAGTTGATTTCGTCGACGTACAACAGCCCACGGTTGGCCTGCGCCAACAGACCGGGCTCGTAGCGGCGATGCCCCTCGGTCAACGCGTGTTCGAGGTCGAGCGAGCCGACCACACGGTCTTCGGAGGCAGCCACCGGCAAATCGACCAATCGCGTCGCGCGCTCGGTCGCCGGCAAATCGGGGTTCGTCTCGTACCGGGCTCGGCACGATGGGCACATCGCCGACGGCTGGTCAGGGGGACACCCATACGGACAATCAGCCACCACCCGGATGTGCGGCAAAATCCGCGCGAGACCACGCACAGCCGTCGATTTGGCCGTGCCTTTCTCACCGCGGATCAACACGCCGCCGACGCGGGGATTGATCGCATTCAACACCAGTGCGCGCTTCAGCCGATCTTGGCTGACGATTGCACTGAACGGGTACACCGGGCGGGCTGTGGTCATGGGCGTCTCTTTCAAAACCAACCATCGCATGTGCGCGCACACGCGGGCGAATACCGGAACAGCCCGGTTTGCATGACACGACGCCATGCTGCCATGCGGCTGCATGGGGCGCATTATGACAGCCACGGCCGTGGCTGTCAAATCTAACGCGTTCCGATGCGTTGACAGCGCCCCGCGCCCATCCGTACAATACCCTCGACACACCTGTCGCGGAGGGCACGATGACACACGCGACCCGCATCCTCGCTTCTGATTGGCACCTCCGCCCGGTCCATCACTTCGACCACGGTGCATACCCCCCCACCACGCAGCCCGGCTGGTACCCCGTCACCCTGCCCTTTCAGTGG
>JBJOJU010000343.1:0-3250 GCA_046046485.1 Chloroflexota bacterium
CGACGAAAACGCGGAGCGCTGCCGTTCCAGTCAATCGAAGAATGGCACATTGCCCACCCCACCGACGAAATTCCCGCCAAAGATTTGTTCGCCGTCATCCCCCCGGCGGTCGTCGAGCAGCTCTCGGCGAAACTGACCCACTCCGGCCCCGAGGCACTGTCGGTGTGGCAGGCGGTCTCGGTCCAACTGCAGGTGTTTCGGACGATGCAGAAAACCGCGTCACTGCAGCAGAATCCGAATCAATTTTTCGCAAATGTGGGGTTTTTCACCACGCTCGCGTCGTTGTTCGAAGATCGCTTGAATGCACTCTATGTGGCACGCAGCAAAATGGCCTTCGGGAGCGCCTACAGCGAGGCGGCGGACGTATATGCATCCGTGGTGGGAAAAGCGGTGTTTCTGCGCGAATACGGCGATATCGCAGCCCACGACCGTGAAGCAATCCACCAGTACAGTAAATGGCGCAACGCGGTCGCACACCAAGCTCACTACAACAGCGGGATTTTGTGCGCCGAAGTCTTTACCGCCGTCGATGCCCTCTTTTCGACGATGCAGCGCATGCGTAATCGCCAAAAAACCGTTTTGCGCACCGAAACGAAGCTCTTCCCGACACTCGATGCACAACAAAGCGCGGTCGAAGCATTCTGCGCGACGCTCGAAGGCACGGTCAGCCGGAGCCTGCTGGCAGGGACGCTGGGCGGGAGTGCGACCCAGAGGGTCCCGTTCCGGCACGGCGCACCCGTGTATGTGGTGAAAAGTGCTGGTGCGACCCGGGTCGCCGTCGTCGACAAACAGCAGACACACACCGCGGTTTGGAATGCGCTCCACGGCATGCAATGGCAGGTCCCCGTTTTCGAGCAGCGGAAGACGCTGGTCTACACCGGGATTCACACCGTCACACTGCACGTCGGCGGTGGTCGAGTCGAACTGAGCTGTTGATCGTCGGATGCAGGCGGCCCTTGGTCATGCGACCAAGGGCCGTTTTCTCTGTACAAATAGAAACAATCTAGGGGGCGCCGGTCACTGCCGACATCTGTATCGTCGTCACGATGATGTTCGCACTCGCGTGCGTCAGCTTGGTGGCACTGGTGAGGAGTCGGGTGGGTAAGAAACCGTATTCACCGAAAAAGCCGACGTACCGCGGGGTGCTGCGGATATCCAGCGCGACGACCATGCCGTAGTCCCCGCTCGCGTCGACGCCCCCGCCGTACAGGTACGATCCGCCAGGCGACAGTGCGAGGGTGGTGAATTTCTGCAACGGGAGGGTCATCCCCCGCGTCAGCCAGTTCGTCACCGGCGTGATCGACAAATCACTCTCGTTGATGCTGTACCCGATGATTCCCTGATTGGTCGCGGCATACAGGGTGTGGCTGCGTTCCAACCCGGTGAACCGACTACGCACCGCGATGTCGTGCACCGGGATCATAATTGTCATGCGCCGTAGCGCCGTGAACTGGCTGCCGTTCGAACGCACAGGGATGACGTACGCAGCGGTGTGACTCGTCCCTACGTCGCCCAGCGTCACGAAACGAAACTCGCTCGTTTCTATCGGCGCAAATCGATGCGGCGGTGCCGGCAGATGCAGTGCCGTGCGTGAGAGCAACGGTTTCGTGAGCGTCTCGAGATTGATGACCTCGATCATGCCATACGGATTGAGAAAGTCGATGGTGTTCGGCTTGGGGCTCCCGATGTAGAGGAATCGCCCGGTATAGAGCAGTGCCGTCGGGTCTGCCGTGGCCGTCTTGGTGAACGAGTGTTCGAGCACCGGCGTGCCAGACTGCGTGTTGTAGATGAAAATCCCGATCGTGTTCCAGCTCATCCGGCCGAACACGGCTATCAACTGCGACGCCGAGATATTGCGCGTGATACCCATCAAATACTGCACAGGCAGAGTGGTCGTGCTCTGCACCGCCATGGTACTCGTCGAGAGCCCCAGCAGCTGAGGAGTGCCGCCGCTGGCGACATTAGCGCTCGTGATGGCGTAGATCGTCGCATTGTTTGCGGTGATCGTGTGGCCGTTATTGGCGACGACCGTCCGGACACTACTCGCCAACAAGACGACCCGTGTGGGAGTGATGGTCGCGGTCCGGCTGAGGGTCTTGGTAAGGGACAGCGTGGGCGACAGGGTCGGACTGGGGGTGTGCGTGGTCGTCGGCGTCTGCGACGGCGTGTATGTACGCGTCCGCGTCGGGGTCGTGGAACGCGTCGCTGTGCGCGACCGGGTGCGGGTGCCAGTGCCGAGAATGGCTTCGTTGGTCGCATTGAACGCATCTTGCAGCACGGTCTGAGTGGCGTGCAGACTGGTCAACGTCCGTTGAGCAATCCCACTCTGCGCTGTCTGCGTCGCCCGGATCTTCCAGAGGGCGGTCGTCGTCGCTGCTTTAATAGCTGTCTGTGTAGCGCCGATTTGAGCGGTCACGGTGACCGCCATGCGGGCATACGCGGTACTGGTCATCATCGCTGCCCGCGTTGCAGTGCGGTGCGACGCAACGACGACCGTCAGGGTGACCGGTTCTGCGGTCGCGCTGGGTCGGGTGGGCGTCACCGTGCGGGTATGACTGGGCGAACCGTCGAGGATTTCGCGGGTCTTGGTTGCATTGCTGTCGTGTGACCCGGCGATGCCGGTTGCCCGGGCATCGGCAGTCTCGATCAAGATTGCCCGGCGGGTTTCAGTGCGGATGCTGAACTCGGTCGCGACCACGGGCACATACGACGGTGTCACGGTCTTCGTGTAGGTGCGCGACGGCGTGTATGTCCGTGTCGGGGTGGTGCTTGGGCCAAACGTCGGCGACAACGTGCGCGTGGGCGTCCGTGACGCCGTGGCACTATACGCCGGGTTGGGGGTGATGGTCGGCGTCTTGCTCTGCGTGGGAGTGCGCGTCGCCGTTTTGGTGCGAGTGGCGGTTTTGGTGGACGTGCGCGAAGCCGTCAGCGTCGGGCCGCCGGGCGTCACCGAGGCGGTCCACGTTTTGGTCGGCGTCAACGTCGGGCCACCCGGCGTGATCGTCGGCGACTTGGTCCGAGTCTTGCTGGGCGATGGTGTATCGGTCTCGGTCGCGTCGGGGGTATCGGTCGGTTCGTCGGTATCGGTGGGGATGGCTGTTTCGGTCACGGTCGGGGTATCGCCGATCAACATCCCCACCGCAGTGACGGGGGTATTGCGCGTGGTCGTAGAGGTGTCACCGAGCTGACCGTCGCTGTTGCTGCCCCAGCAGACAATTCCATAGGCCGTCGTGATTGCACAGCCATGCAT
>JBJOJU010000362.1:0-6958 GCA_046046485.1 Chloroflexota bacterium
TAATGGAACCCGTCCATGCCCAACGCCACGGCACTGCCCGCGCCGGCATGGGCGTTGTACTGGGCGACAAGCGCGTCGGCGAGGGTCGTTTTGCCGGCGCCGGGCATGCCCACCAGCCCGATTATCAGGCGGCCGGGGCGTTTTTCTGCGAGTGCTGCGAGATGGCTGAGTGGGTCGACGAGGATGGGCGGCATAGGTGCTCCTCTGCGTGTTTCGCCCATCCTACGGCAATTACCGGGGTGTCGCTACTGTTCGTGGATGACGGCGTCGAGCCCGTCGTCGGGGTGGTACGACCACGAGATGTCGAACCCGTCGAAGGTCTCGCGCTGCATGCCGTCCATCGCGCGGGTATTGTCGATGCGCGAAATGATGTAGCTGGGCACCGGGATGGCGAAAAAGACGCAGGCGGTCTCTTCGATCGGTGAGCCCTCGTCCTCTTTGCCGTCGCCGTCGATCGACAATGTCTTGCCGTTGTCCAAGACGTCGATGTAGCCCGAGTATTTGTCGGCACAACTCTCGACCGCCTGCTGCAGCCGGGTCTTGCCCAGCGAAGACAACGCACCCGTCAGATCACTGCAGCCGGTCAGTACCAATAGTGCACCCAACAACAGACTCATTCGTCGCATGGAATTTTCCTCAATATGTGCCGTGACCACCCGTCGGCGGCGATTTCTGGTAAATAATACAAAATTACACGTCCACATTTGTGGACGTGTAAACGCGACGAATATGCTTTTCTCTGTATGCTGCTGCGCAAAACACGCAATCGCTAGGGTGAAAACTCAGCGCAGCCGCGTCGCCAGGGCTTGGGCCTGCATCGAGAGTTCGGCGGCGAGGAAGGCGTGGCGTTGGGTCATGGCGTGTTCGGTGCGCTCGAGACAATCGCGGATGAACGCGCCGAAGAAGGGGAAGCCGACCTGGCCTTCGACAGCGAAGTGGTGTTCTTTCGATTGGTCGACGAGGTAGACGTGGTCGCGGGTGGCGTCGCGGGCGACGTCGATGTATTTGCGCAGCTCGATATAACCGTTGGTGCCCAAGATGACGGTGCGGCCGTCGCCCCAGGTGCCCAGGCCGTCGGGGGTGAACCAGTCGACGCGGAAGTAGTTCGAGGTGCCGTTGTCGCCGGCGATCGTGCAATCGCCGAAGTCTTCGAGCTCGGGGTACTGAGGGTGATCGTGGTTGGCGATGCTGCTGGCTTGGACGGTCCCGCCGGTCGCACCACTATAAAAGAGGTACTGCTCGACCTGGTGACTGCCGATGTCGCACAGGATGCCGCCGTACTTAGCCTTTTCGAAAAACCAGGCTGGCCGGACCGGTGCACGCAACTGATGCGGCCCCAGGCCGATGACCTGCAACACCCGGCCGATGGCACCGTCGGCGATGAGTTGGCCGGCGTAGACGGCGCTTTCGACGTGGAGGCGCTCGGAGTAATAGACCATGTACTTCTGGCTGGTCTGCGCGGCCACGCTGCGGGCGGTCGCCAGCTGATCGAGGGTGGTGAAGGGTGATTTGTCGGTGAAATAATCTTTGCCGTGCTGCATCACGCGCACGCCCAGCGGCCCGCGGTCGCAGGGGATGGCGGCGGCGGTGACCAGTTTGATGTCGTTGCGCTGCAGGATTTCTTGTTCGCTGCGGGCGACGGTGACGCCGGGGTAGGTCGCCACGAAGGCTGCGACTTTGGCGGGATCGGGGTCGTAGACCATCGCCAGTGTCGCCCCGGCCTCGGTCAGCCCGTTGCACTGCCCGTAGATGTGGCCGTGGTCGAGGCCAATCGCGGCGAAATTGAATTCACCGGGGGCGACGACCGGGGCCGGTTTGCCCTTGGGGGCATAGTGCATACCTTCGGCGCGTGGAGTACTCATTTGGCGCTGACCTGGGGTGCCAGCGACTGGAGATGGGCGAGGCTGGTGGCCAGAGCCTCGAGCGGGTCGCCGGGGCAGGTGTCTTGTTCGACGGCGTACCATTCGACGCCGTGGGCTTCACCCCAGCGCAGGATGGGCAAGAAATCGATGGTGCCGGTGCCCAGCGCAGCGAACGATTGCTCGGCGTCGTCGGCCATGTCTTTTAGGTGGATGATGGGCATGCGGTTGGCATAGGTCTTGATATAGGCAGCCGGATCCTGGCCGCCTTTTTTCACCCAGTAGACGTCGATTTCGGCCAACAGTGCGTTGTCGGGCGTGGGGTGCAAGAGAAACGCCAGCGCGTCCATGTCGTTGATGGTCGTCGCGAATTCGAAGGCGTGGTTGTGATAACTGAGACGGTAGCCGACGGCGGCGAGCTTCTTGGCCAGGGCGTTCATGTGGCTCTTGAACATCTGGTAGCCGAGGGCGTTCTGGTATTCGACCGGCAGGTAGGGCACGACGATGTCGCGGGTGTTGAAGAGCCGGGCCTGGGCGATGACCCCGGCCATGTCGTCGGTGAGCTCGGCCAGCGAGATGTGCATCCCGGCGGTCTGGAGCTGGTGTTCGCGCAGGAAGCTGGCGACCTGCTGGGGTGTATAGCCGTGCGTGCCCGAGACCTGCACGGCGTGCCAGCCCTGTTCTTTCAGGCGGCGCAACACCAGGCTGTAGTCGGCTTTGAGGGCATCGCGGACGGTATAGAGCTGGGCGGCACATTTGCGCAAAAACATCAGAAACTCCGTTCTCGCGGGGCGCGCCGTTGGTTGAGCTGCGCCAAGAAGTGACTCTCGTCGAAGGGGATGTCGACCCAGTTGTCGGTCCAGGTCGAGAGGTACATGGCATTGACCAGGGTCAACCCGTTGATTCCGTCGATGCCGGGGGCGAGGAGCGGGGTGCCGTGCAGAATCGCATCGGTGAAGTTTTGGGTGATCCCCGGGTGTTGGGGGCCGGCACCACCGGCGACGGGGATGGCGATCTTCCACACCTCGGGTGCGCCGAACGGTTGCGTGTTGGCGGCGTTGAACTCGGGCTCGCTCTGGCGCAACCGCCAGAAGGTGATGGCGTTGTCTTCGACGACGATTTTGCCACGGTCGCCCGAGATTTCGTAGCGATTGGTCCCGGGCGCGTCGCCGGTGGTGGTGATAAACACGCCGGTGGCGCCGTTTTCGCACTCCATATAGGCGGTGACGTCGTCTTCGACCTCGATGGTGTGGTGTTTGCCGAAGTGGCAGAAGGCGCGCACACGGGTGGGCATCATCCCCAGGGTCCAGAGCAGCAGGTCAATGTTGTGGGGCGACTGGTTCATCAAGACGCCGCCACCTTCGTGGGCCCAGGTGGCGCGCCACGAGCCTGATGCGTAGTAGGCTTGGCTGCGGTACCAATCGGTGATAATCCAGTTGAAGCGCTTAATGACGCCCAATTCGCCGGTTTGGATCAGCTCGCGCACCTTGGCGAAGACGGGATTGGTGCGCTGGTTGTACATGATCCCAAAGACCATCCCGCTGGCGGCGGCGACGTCGTTCATCTGACGGACCTGCTGGGTATAGACGCCGGCGGGTTTTTCGATGAGCACGTGGAGTTGTTTGTGGAGCGCTTGGACGGCCAGATCAGGGTGAAAATAGTGCGGCGTCGCGACGATGACGGCGTCGATGAGTCCCGAGTCGAGCATGGCCGTGTACGAGTCGAAAAACGCCACGTCGGGTGCCAGGTGTTGCGCTGCCCATTGTTGGGCACCGGGGGCGGTGTCGCTGACGGCGGTCAACTGGGCGCCGCGGATCGACCCTGCACCGAGGTAGCCGGCGTGTTGACGACCCATGCCGCCCAGGCCGACGATACCGAATCTGACCGTAGACATACGCACTCCTTTCACTCCGTCGTGTGGGACTGCTGGTTAGCCGCCTGTCGGGCACGACACCGGAGCAATGGTCAGCCAGCGTGCCGCGATGGCTGCGAGACGTCCGTCTCGGGTCATCTGGGCGAGGCTCGTGTCGACGAGGTCGGTGAGATATAGCGCATCATACGGCAAAACGAGCACATACGGTGCATGGGTGAGCAGTGCACTGGCCTGCAGCGACGCATCGGCGCGTTGCATGGCATCGGTCGTGCTGTGGTCGGCGATGATGCGGTCGACGACACCGCACGCTAGCGCTTCCCAAAGCTGTGCCGTACTGTCGACCGTCGTGACGGTCAGCGGGTGGCCGGTGCGGGCGAGGCGGCGCACGTAGGTATCGGCGTCAGACCCGAGCACCACGGCGACGGGCTGGGTCGCATCGGTGGTCGGATCGAATGCCGTCGTGCGGGCGAGTGCGACGAGGCCGTTGTCGTAATAGGGTTTCGAGAAGCGGGCGCGCCAGCCTTGTTCGGGGGCATAGGGCATGGCCGAGGCGATGATGTCGTAGTGATTCTGCTGGAGTTCGTCGTAGGCGGCATCGAGCCCGGTGGGGATGTAGGCAGTTTCGACCCCGATGTCGGCGGCGATGGCGCGGGTCAGGTCGATGTCGAAACCGGCGGCTGCCCCGTCGATCATGGTCGTGAAAGGGAGCGTGCCGGGGTCGAAGCCGACCCGGATGACCCCGTCGGCCCGGATGCGTGCGAGCACCGGGTCGACGACAGCAGTGGTCGGCGCACACTCGGTGAAGACCACGGCTGCGGCATAGCAAAGCAGTATTCCGCGGGCGAACCAGCGGAGAGCTCTCACCGGACGCTCATCTCGTCGACTTGCCACGTAGGGGGGTCTTTTCTATACTCTAGAAAGCGACGCTCGTCGTCGTGCTCCTCTGTTATAAAACAAACTCCCCCGACCCGCAATCACCCAAGAGCTGGAGCAGTGTATGGCCATCGAACCATATCGTCCCACCAATGAGCCGACCGATTCGGAAAAAGCGTTCGACCAGCGCGTGAGCCGGTTATTTGACCGCTGGCAGTACAAACTTGTCCGTGGCATCAAGTACATCGCCATCGTCGTGGCTGCGATTTGGTTGTTGATGAACATCATCCCCTCGGCGTGGCAGTTCTTGACGACCCAGGATCTCGGGCCGTTGTTGCTGCAATTGCTGTCGACAATGGGCTATCTGTTCATCTTCATCGGCTTCCAGTTTTCGTTGATGTACTTCTTCATGGCGCGCACCCGCATCTACTGGGTACGCCCCGGCGAGACGGGGATCAGCTTCAAAGACTACCGCGGGAACCCCGAGGTGCTCGAAGCCGCCCGCCGCATTGTGACGCTGTTGCAGGGCGCTAAGCAATTCAAGCAGATGGGTGGCGAAATCACCCGTGGCGTGCTGCTCATCGGTCCGCCAGGCACAGGGAAAAGCTATCTGGCGCAGGCGATTTCGACCGAAGCCGGGGTGCCGTTCGGCTACCTGAGTGCTCCGTCGCTGACCTCGGTGTTCATGGGTATGGGCAATATCAAAGTGATGATGCTCTACCGCAAAGCCCGCAAGCTCGCCAAAGAATACGGCGCGTGTATCTTGTTCATCGACGAAATCGACGCCATCGGTGGTGCCCGCAGCTCGTCGCTGATGGGTGGTGCCGGCGCGATGGGGCTGCAGGCGCAGGGTGGCGGAATCGCCAACATGGTAATGGGCATGGGCGGCGCCGGCTCGGGCTTGCTCAACGAGCTGCTGTTGCAGATGGACCCGCCCCCCGAAGACACGACTTGGTACGGCAAGATGCTGCGCACCATCGGTCTGCGCCGCAAAAAGCCCGAAATGCCCCCCGTGCTGACGGTCGGTGCGACCAATTTGGCCGAAACCCTCGACGCAGCACTGCTGCGCCCGGGTCGCTTCGACCGCAAAATCGTCGTCGAATACCCCGACGCTGAAGGGCGCCGCGATATCCTCGAATACTATTTGGGCAAGGTGAAGCACGAGCCGCTGCCCATCGACCGGATGGTCTCGGACACGATCAACTACACGCCGGTTGCGATCCGCTTTGTCATCAACGAAGCCGTCATCCACGCTCACTTCGACCACCGCACTGCGATCAACTACTGGGATTTCACCCGGGCGCGCGAAATGCACGAACACGGTCTGCGCCAGCCGATCCGCGGGATGTCGTTCGAAGAACGCCGCCGCATCGCCTACCACGAAGCCGGCCATGCCTACGCGATGGTCAAACTGCTGCGCAAAGAGCGCCTGACCAAAGTGACCATCATCCGCCACGGCAATGCCCTCGGCTTTGCCGCGTGGAAGCCCGAAGAAGAAATCCACACCAGTACCAAGACGGAGCTGCTGCACCGCCTGCAGATCGCATTGGCGAGCCGGGCGGCTGAGGAACTCTTCCTCGATATCCAGATGAGTGGCGTCACCGGCGACTTGATCTCGGCGACCAGTATTGCGACCTTCATGGTAGGCGCGTACGGCATGGACAACTCGCTCTACTCGTACCTGGCATTCGGCCAAGAGGCGATGGCCAAGGCCGACGTCAAGAAGCAGGTCGAGATTATCTTGGCCAACGAGTTCCGCAAAGTCCGCCGCATGCTCGAACAAAACCGCGACGCGGTCATCGCCATCGCAGAAGCACTGTTGCTGCGCAACGAGTTGACCGACCTGGATGTCAACGACATTTTGCACCGCGTCGAAGCGACGCACCCGTTTGTCAACACGGTCGACGACGAGCCGAAAGTGCTGCAGGATGCATTGCCGGTCGAAGTCATCAGCGACAGCAGCCTGCCGGTCAGCGGCCCGATTCACACGTCGCCCTTAGGCGATGCGGGGTCAGTCGCCTACCAACGCGACCCGATCGAGTAGTCATTTTGCCGCTGGAAGGTCGATGCAACGCCCCACGGTACCCGTGGGGCGTTGGTGTGCCACATAACAAAACTATCTGGTATAGTAGCTGCATGAATATTTTGTTGACCGGAATCAACGGGTTCGTCGCCGGCCACCTGGCGGAGCGGCTGCTCACCAATCCCGCGCACCGATTGTGGGGTGTCGCGCGTTCTGATACGCTCGCGCTCCCGGCGTTACGGGGTCGGGTGGAGCTGCTGTCGTTCGACCTGCGCGACACCTCGGCGTTGCGGCAGGCGATTGCCGACATCAAACCCGATGCGATCGTGC
>JBJOJU010000368.1:0-2530 GCA_046046485.1 Chloroflexota bacterium
CGCGGTCACGGCACAACTGTGGTACATCCCAGCGACGACTGCGACCCAACCACTCGTCAACCCGGACACGTTGACCGGCACACTGCGGGGCGTCGTCGAAGCATCACCCAACTGCCCGGAACTGTTTGCACCCCACACCAGACCGCACCCGACCCATCTATCGCGCACGCATGATCACCGGCAGCGGCGAGAGAAGTCACACCGCTCAAACCACGGACCGACTGTGCAGTGCTTTGATCCACGGCACTCCCAATCCCCAGTTGCCCGACAGCGTTCTGCCCCCAGCACGAGACAGCCCCACTCCGGAGTGCACAGGTATGCGTCCGACCGACAACAATCCGCGTCCCATCCCCGTTCATCCCGCTGACGAGAACCGGTCGTGCCCGCGTCGTCGTTGTCCCGTCACCCAGTTGCCCTGCTTTGTCGGCACCCCAACAGTAAGTGTTCCCCGATGCGCCAACTGCACAGGTGACACCGGTTCCGGCGGACAGACTGACAAACGGTTCCGGTGCCGCATCCACCGCAGTGGGCGCTCGCACATCGACGCACTTGCATACCCCAACCCAAGTTCACCGTCTGCATTACTGCCCCAACAAGAAATAACACCGCTCCTGGCGAGCACACAGGTGTGTCTCTGGCCGGCAGAGACAGCCAGGATGGTCGTGTCGATCCCTACGACGGCGACTGGCGCCGAACGGGTCGTGGTCGTACCATCGCCCACTTGCCCATGGTCATTCATACCCCAACACGTCACCTGCTGTGCGGCATCGATGGCGCAGCTGTGCGACCCGCCCACGCTCAACTGCGTGACTCCGCTTGCCAGTCCTACGACATCCCGCACCACGTTCGACGGCGTCGTATCACCGGTCCCGAGCTGCCCATCGGTGTTTGCCCCCCAGCATTTCACCCCTCCGACAGCGGTCAAGAGACATGTGTGAGCTTCACCTGCATCCAGCGTCGCCTCGTCGGCGAGACGCCCTTGTGCACCGGCGACCTCTGCCACCATCGGACCTGCTCCTGTGCGTTCATCGCTCTCCAGCATCGCGAACACGCAGACGACGACGAGCACACAAGCGTCAACACGCCGGGGTAAAAAGCTTGCGTCCCACGGGTAACCTCCCTCGGCACCATTGAATTATGGAAATTATTAAGAATTAGACAAAGTATAGCGAGGTCTGTTTATGTGTCAATAGAAAAATACTATGTGCTGCCCGCTTCACGAGCACTGCGCCAAACCGCGGACGCATAGAGACACAAAAAACCGTCCTGCAGGAAACTGCAGGACGGTGGCGATACACGGCGTGTATATTAACGCTTCGTGTATTGGGGGCGCTTGCGGGCGCGCTTGAGACCTGGTTTCTTACGCTCTTTCTCACGCGGGTCGCGGGTGAGCAAGCCTGCGGCCTTGAGGGCCGGGCGCAGCGACGGATCGAGGTCGAGCAACGCACGGGCAATGCCGTGACGGATCGCGCTGGCCTGGCCGGCGATGCCGCCGCCGAAGCACTTCGCCATCACGTTGAAGTTGCCCACGTTGCCGGTGGCGACAAACGGGCGGGCCATTTCGGTATTGAACAGCTCACGGTGACCGAAGTAATCCTTCGGAGCCTTGCCGTTGACGACAATCTCACCGTTGCCGCGGTACAGGCGCACACGTGCGACCGCGGTCTTGCGCCGCCCTGTCCCTTGGTAGTAATTCTTCTCTGCCATGTTATCCCTCTCGTCTGACGACTAACCGCGGACCTTCGGCACGAACACCTTGGGCTGTTGTGCAGCGTGCGGGTGGGTTTTGCCCGAGTACAGGCGCAACTTCACCAACTGCTGGCGACCCAAACGGGTCTTGGGCAACATACCTTTGACCGCGAAGCGCAGGACGCGATCGGGGTGGGTGGCCATCATGCGGCGATAGGTCACCTGCTTGAAACCACCAGGGTAGTTCGAGTGGCGATAGTACATCTTCTGGTCTTGCTTCTTGCCGATGAGGCCGAGCTTTTCCACGTTGATGACCACGACGAAGTCGCCGCCGTCGATATACGGACTAAACGTCGGCTTGTGCTTCCCGCGCAACAACGTCGCGATCTGGGTGGCCAAACGACCGACGGTTTGACCTTCTGCATCGATCACATACCACTCGCGTGATACTTCTGATGCTTTCTGCGAATAGGTTTTCATTCCCGTTTTCCTTACCTACAGCGTTATTCCATTGGTCGGAGCGCCGACCGTGGATACGTGACCGTCACGAGTGTCAGCCCATGAGCCGGGGCTCGATTCCCAGCACGCTGGCGATTCCGTCCCTCCAGAATACTCTGGAGACCTGCCGTGGTCAGGCTACCGACACCGACGAGGAGTAGGGTGCCGACCACTATGCGCACCATGTTGCGCAAGAAACCATCTGCCGTGATTCGTATCACCACCACCGGGTGGTCACCGATTACACGGCGGACACAAGCCACCGACACACAACGCCGCACCGTTGGTCCATCCGGTGCTCCGAGCGTGAATGCTGCAAAATCATGTGTGCCGACCAACGTCT
>JBJOJU010000015.1:0-3132 GCA_046046485.1 Chloroflexota bacterium
CCTGGCCGGTGGTGATGGGCACCACTTCGTCGTATGTCCCGTGGAAGACCGCCACCCGCGGGTTCGCGACCATGATCGCCGCGGCGGGGACGATGCTGAATGGATTGATCCCGCTCAGCACGAGGCTACAGCGTACCGACGGCTCGGTGAGTGCCAGCATCCCAGCCATGCCGCCGCCTTGGCTGAACCCGAGGACGGCCACCCGGGCAGGGTCGCAGGTGTAGGTCTTCACGGCGGCGGTGACGGCTTCGCGCAGAATCTCGAGTGAGTGTAATGCCTGCCGGTGGTCACCGACGATACCATCGGCAGTGAATGCCAGCTCGTACCAGCAATTCGCACCGGGCGAGAGCATCAACGGGGCACGGAACGCCACGATCTGGCAGTCGTCGGGGAGGTAGGGTGCGAGCTGGAGCAAGTCTTCTTCGTTGCTGCCATAGCCGTGCAACAGTACCAACAACGGCGGTGCAGCGGTGGGCGTCCGGGGCGGGAGCGCCTCGTGGCGCAGGGGCAACTCGGGGAGGTCAGTGTGCATCGCTGAGCACCGCGTCTGCTTCGATTTCGACCAGCTGGCGTGGGTCGGTCATCGACGCGCTCACCAGCGTGTTTGCTGGCCGGATGTCGGCAAAAAACGCGCCGTGTGCGCGGGCGACCGGCTCCCAATGGGCGATGTCCGAGACATAAACTCGTGTGCGGATCACGTCCTGCAGCGTCGCACCGACTTCAGCGAGCGATGCTTCGATTTTCTTGATGATGTAGGTGGTCTGCGCGGCCGGGTCGCCGATGTGTTGCACTTCGCCGGCTGCGTTCGACGCGGTCGTGCCCGAGACGGCGATGACCTGCCCGATCCGGACGACACGCGAGTAGCCGGCGAGCGCTTCCCATGGAGTATTGGTCGAAATGTTCTGGCGCATGTTCACTCGTTTTCGCTGACGAAAAAAACTCTGAGTCTATTGTAGATGTTGAGGAAGAGAGTTCGTCAGCCCCATGGAGCACATCGCGCTCCGCGACATGTCTCCACCGGGCTGACAACGAACAAACTGACGCGCCTGCGCGAGGAATGAGTGACGATAGACGGTCGTGCGCGAAGCGCACGGCGTACCAGTGTTGTCATGCCCGTGGAGACCCGTGACCCTCGTCATCCCCGTGGAGACCCCAAAGGGGTGCTCCATGGGGAAGGGGGCCAGGGTGCTCCATGGGCATGAGCTTACGCAGTGGTGACGACAATCAAACCAACGCGCCTGCGCGAGGAATGAGTGACGACAGACGGTCGTGCGCGAAGCGCACCGCGTACCAATGCCGTCATGTCCGTGGAGACCCCGAGGGGGTGCTCAAAGGGCATCATTGTTCATCGAAGATTGTTCTTTGTTCATTGTTCATGGTAGTATTTCTTGAGAAGGGAACGCTACCCCATGCCGTCACTCGCCGTTGTCATCGTCAATTACAACACTGCTGCGCTGCTCCGGGAGTGCCTGTCGTCGTTGCCCGCTGGGTACACGCAGGGCACGCTCGAGGTCGTGGTGGTCGACAACGGCTCGACCGACGAGTCAGTGGCAATGGTACATGCCCAATTCCCTGCAGTGACGGTCATCGCGAGCACCTACAACGGTGGCTTCGCCTACGCCAACAACCTCGCACTCGACCAGATCATCGTTGATTCCACCGCGCCTGAATACACCTGCATTCTGAACCCCGACACCGTGGTCGAACCCGGTGCATTCGATATCCTGGTCGGCTTTCTGCAGACGAATACCGATGTCGGTGTGGTCGGTCCGCGGCTCCTGTTGCCCGACGGCACCCTCGACAAAGCCTGTCGGCGTTCGTTCCCCACGCCCGCGGTCTCGTTGTGGCGGATGAGTGGGCTCGCGCGACTATTCCCGCATAACCCACGCTTCGGGCGCTACAACATGACGTACATCCCCGACACCGAGACCATCGATGTCGATGCGGTGGTCGGTGCCTGCATGGTGATGCCCACCAGCGTGCTGCGTGAGGTTGGAGGGCTCGATGCAACGTACTTCATGTACGGCGAAGATCTCGATTGGTGCTACCGCTTCAAGAGCTACGGCTGGCGGATCGTCTACGTGGCCGACGCGGTGATCCATCACGTCAAACGGGCGTCGAGTCGGCAGCGGCCGGTCCAGACTATCCGCTATTTCTATGACGCGATGCGCATCTTCTTCCGCCGTTATTACGCACCGACGACCGCTGCTCCCGTACGCTGGCTCGTCGAAACGGGCATCACGGCCGCCGAGCGCGCTGCACTGCTGCGCAACTGGCTCCGCCCTGCCCGGCCCATAGTCAGCCGCCCCAACGTGGAGGCTGCCTGATGCGTCAACCATGGGTCAATCGGGTGGTGGTCATTGGTGCCGCCATCGCAGCCGATGCGGTCGCGCTGGGGGTGGCGATGCTCACCTGGTACTGGTTCGTGCGCCCGTTGTCGTTCGAAGGCCAGCTGCTCTACGACAACTCGGCTGCGGCCGGGGTGACGTTCCTGATTGTGATGCTCAACAGCGTGCTCGCGACCATCTATGTCAGCACTGGGATGTACACCCTCCCCCGGGGTATTTCGCGCATCGACGAGAGCTTCAAGATCATCAGCGCCGTCACCGTCGGTGCCGCTGTCTGTTACGTGGGCGAACTCATCGCGCCCCAGTTCGGCTTGCCCGACGTGGTCATCGACACGTCCTTGCTGGTCGGCGGGGTGGTGTTGATGGTTTTTTGGGCGGTGATGTTCCGCGTCGTCTATCGTTCGGTGTTGTCGTGGTTGCGCCGCAACGGTACGGACGTGCGCAAGGTCCTCATTATCGGCGCGCTCGACCCGGGGCAACTCGTCTATCGCTCGATTACGCGCGACGCCAGCCTGGGCTACCGTGTCGTCGGCTTCGTCTCCGACATCGTCCCCGAGTCGGGGATTGCTGCGGCGCCGATACTGGGCAACTTCGACGACATCGGCGACATCATTCGCATCCACGACGTCGACCTGGTCATCGTCGCGCTGTCGGGCCGAGCGTCGCACGAGCTGTTCGACATCATCATGCGCGCGGAAGACGCCCACGTCGAGGTCAAACTCTACCCCGACGCGTTCACGCTCATCACCAACAACGTGGTATCCGAAAACGAAGTCGCCGGGTT
>JBJOJU010000055.1:0-2555 GCA_046046485.1 Chloroflexota bacterium
CGACTGGAACACCACATAGATCGACAACTGGTCGCTCGTCGCACCCATGTTGCGCAGAATCACCGGAAAAAATCCGATCGTCGTGGCCCAAAACATGCCGAAAAAAATCGACGCGAACGTCTCGACCCAGACATTTCGGCGCAATTCTGCAGACATCGGGCCGAGCATTGAACGCTCGACCCGATGCCCCATTGCACCCCAGAATGTGGTACGTGTACTACTCATGCCGACGTGCGTGCTGCTTTCATCGCGGCGCCGAGGCGCTTGATACCCTCGCGGATGTTCTCGTCGCTCTGGTAGCTGAACGCTAGCCGAATCTCGTGATGACCCTGGCCGTTGGCATAGCAGCCAGCACCGGGCAAGAACGAGACCTTCTGCTCACGGCCTTTGGCAATCACCGCCGCCGTGGGCAGGTCCGCCGGCAGATAGCAGTAGATAAAGAAGCCGCCCTGGGGGATGTCGTAGCGCACATCGGCCGGGAAATATTCCTTCATCGCGGCCAACATCACGTCGCGCTTGCGGCGGTACGTTTTGTTGAGCTCGCTGATGTGTGCATCGAGTTTGCCGTCGGCTGCGAATCGCTCGACCAAACGGGTCATGAACGGGCCGCTCGAGCCTTCGATCTTGAACTTGTTGAGCCGCTTGATGACTGCCTCGGGACCGGTGCAGTAGGCCATACGCACGCCGGGCGCCATGATCTTCGAGAAGGTGGCCACGTGGATCACCCAGCCCTTGGTGTCGAGCGCTGCCAACTGGGGGATGAACTCCCCTTCGAAGCGCAGATCGCCGTAGGCATCGTCTTCGAGAATCAACACCCCATATGTGTCGGCCAACGCCACCAACCGCTTGCGGTTGGCCAGCGGCATCAACGTGCCCGTCGGGTTCTGGTAGGTGGGCGTCGTATAGATGAACTTGGGCTTGATGTTCTTGGCCTGGAGTTCCTTGAGCTTGGCTTCGAGGGCATCGATATCCATCCCGTCGGCCTTGACCGGGATCGTTTCGATCTTGGCACCGGCTTCCTGGAACGACCGCACCGCACCGATGAAGCACGGGCCTTCGACGATGACGATGTCACCCGGGTCGACCATGATCTGCGGCAACAGCGCCAAAATCTGGCTCGAACCATACGAAATCATCGTATTCGACGGTTTTGCCCAGCTGATGCCGCGTCCGTTCAGGCGATCGACAACCAACTTAATCAGCCCCGCGTAGGTGGGGCCATAGTTCAGCGCACCGTTGACGTCCTCAGCGAGGACCTCTGCGGTGGCATCGACGAGTTGTTTCACGGGGAAGTGGACGGGGTCGGCGAAGCCATACGCCAGGCTGATGGTGCCTTCCGGTTCGTCACCCCAGCTCTGTGGATCGGCAATGGTCTTGGCGCGGGTCGCAAACAACGCATCCAGTGAATGCTCCGTGGTCGACATGGTGACTCCTGTGTCTTGTCGGGGATAATCCGTGCGATAGGACATTGTACCAGATTCACTCACGAACCTTTCCCCTGCGATGCGCGCAGCTGCCGCATGGCAGCGCCGAGCCGGCTGATGCCCTCGACGATGCGTTGGGTCGATTGATAGCTGAATGCCAAGCGCATTTCGTGCGTCCCACCACCGTTTGCGTAGCCGGTTGTGCCGGGCAAAAACGACGCCCCGTGGGCGATCGCCGTGGTAATCAAACTCCGTGCCGGCAGATCCGGCGGCAGATAGCCATAGATGAAAAACCCACCCGTCGGATCCGTGGTGCGCACATCGGCGGGGAAGTGGGCAGCGATGGCCGTGCGCATCGCATCGCGCTTCGCAGCGTAGTGTGTGCGCAACCCAGCGATGTGCCCATCGAGCCACCCGTCGCTGGCCATCGCTGCGACATAGCGGGTAATGAAAGTACCACAGTCGCTTTCGGTTTTGAAACGTTGCAACCGGCGGATCACCGATTCTGGGCCATACGCCCACGCCATCCGGACCCCAGGTGCCAGGATTTTCGAGAATGTGCCGATGTGCAAGACCCACTCATTACCGGGCAAAGTCAACATGCTGGGCACGTCCAACGGGCTGTACGACAACTCGCCGTAGGCGTCGTCTTCGATGAGCAAGACTCCGTACGCAGCGGCCAACGCGACCAAACGGGCACGGTTTTCGGCCGACATCAGGGTCCCCGTCGGGTTTTGGTACGTCGGGATGCTGTAGATGAATTTCGGCCGGACGCCCGTGCGTTTCAACCGCTGCAGCGTCTCCTCGAGTACGTCGAGATCCATGCCGCCCGGACCCACCGGAATCGTCTCGAAACGGGCATCCGCAGCAGCGAAATATTCGACTGCGCCGAGGAAGGTCGGCCCTTCGACGATGATGGTGTCGCCCGGCTCGAGCAAGATGGTCGGCAGCAGGCCCAACACCTGCGACGATCCGTACGTCAACATGAGTTTCGCAGGTTCGACGCGGATCCCTCGACATTCCAAGCGCTGCGTGACTAACTCGAGCAGCAACGCGTCTGCCGGTGCATAGTTCATGAACCGATCGACCGGACCTGCCATCAGCGACTGCATCGTCGCGGTGAATCTATGT
>JBJOJU010000204.1:0-2863 GCA_046046485.1 Chloroflexota bacterium
GTTGGTGAGCGAACAAATCGCCGCCGGAATGATCAGCGTCAACGACGCCGAAAAGATGTTTTATCGCCATGTCATCACGCGTGCACTCGGGCATCAACCCGACGTGGTGGTCGACATGTTCACGTTCACCGTACAGGTCGGCGATCGCGTCTTATTGGCGACCGACGGCTTAATCAACCACGTCGACGACGCCGAACTCGTCAGCATCATCAGCCAGTCGACCACTGCCGACGCCACCGAGCGCCTCATCGACCTCGCCAACGAGCGCGGCGGCAGCGACAACATCACGGCATTGGTCGTGTCGGTCGACAGCGTCTCGACCCAGACCAGCACGCGTATCCCGCTGCAGCAGCTGACAATCGCGGCCACCGAATACACCGCCGATCATGCCACCGGTACGTACAACACCGCCGCGATGCGCTTGATGCTCGCTCCCCAGCTCAGTTGGCAGGGTGCCGGGCTGTCAGTCGCATTGCTCGCTTTCCTCAGCACGCTCATCGTGCTCGGGCTGCTGGGGTGGTGGCCGTTTCGAGGTTAAGGGTTAAGGGTAATAGGTGGGAAGTTGATTTCGAGAGGAGCGCATTGCGATGCGCTCCTCTCGGTCTATTTGGCGCCGTGGACGGATTCGAGCATCGACCGGTACAACGACACATACTGCGCCGCGACAGCAGTCTGGGTGTAGTGGGCGAGCACCCGCGCGCGGGCTGCCTGTGCATATGCTGCCTGGAGTTGTGGGTCACCGCCGAGCCTACGGACCGCGGCGGCCAATGCCGTCGTGTCACCTTCGAGGTAGACGATGCCGCCGTCGCCGACGACGTGGGGGATTTCGCCCGAGCTGCTGCCGATGACCGGCACCCCACAGGCCATCGCCTCGATGATGACCCGGCCGAATTGCTCTTTCCAATTGCTCGTCGTGCGCGACGGCAGCACCAGTGCGTCGAACGCGCGCATCACTGCCGGTACTTCGGTGGTCGGGACCGGCGCGTGCCAGGTGATCCGACCAGCGACGCCCAATGTGTCGGCGAGCGCTCGCAGCCGTGCCTCGTCGCTGCCGGCGCCTACCAGCACCAGCCGGTAGCGTGGTTCGAGCAGTGCCAGGGCAGCGACGAGATCGCCGATGCCCTTTTCGGGGACAAAGCGCCCCACATAACCCAGGGTGAAGCCGTCACGCGCGCTATCGGACGGTACAGGGCTGTAGTGCTCGGGGTCGACGCCGGTCTGGGGCAGGATCGACAGCGGCCCGCTGTAGCCGTGCCCGCGGATAATCGCCGCCGCCTCGTGCGAACACGCGACCGCGTGCGCGACTGTGCGATAGGCATACTGCTCGAACCAGCCGAACGGGGGCGGGTAGCGGCGTTCGATGTTGGCGTAGTTGTAGAAACACGTCTTCGCGCCCACCGCGTGCGCCGCGCGTAACGCCGTGTAGGTGGCGAAGTTAAAGGCTTCTTCGTCGACGTGCACCACATCGGGGCGGATGGCGCGCACGATCGCACCGAATTTGGGGTACCAGTGGGTGTGGTGGTGGCCGTTGTGCCAGATGGGCGTCTGAATGACGCGGTAGCCTGGCGTGGGCCCGTTTTCGTAGCGCACCTGTGCGGCCCGCGGTTCGTCCCACGTCGGCGGGACGACGACGGTCAGATCGATCCCGGGGGTGGCCGCGATCGCGTCGGTTTTTCGCCGATACGCGACACTCTGGAGCGCTTTCGACAAGATCACGACTTTCATGCCGGGACCTCGTCGCCCAGGGCGTGCCGGTAGCAGGCGAGGGTCGCAGCTGCGGTTTTTTCATAGGAAAACGCACCAGCACGGGCTAAGCCAGCGCTGCGATATGCGGCGCGTGCGGGCTCGTCTGCCAATAGCTCGGCGAGTGCGCGCGTCCATGCAGCGGTGTCGCGGGGGGCCACCACGCGCGCAGCGGTGCCGACCACCTCGGGGATGCTCGCAGCGTCAGCACAGACGACCGGCGTCCCACAGGCCATGGCTTCGAGGGGCGGCAACCCGAATCCCTCGTCGCACGACGGGTAGACGAACAGCGTCGCTCCGCGATACAACGCCGGATTCTCGTCGCGCGTGACATCGATGCGCCGGATATCCGCAGTCACCCCCGACGCACTGATAAGCGCATCGATGTCGGGGAAGAGCAGTGGGTTGCTGCCGGCCGCCCGGCCAGCGAGGACGAGTGGGTATGCGCTGCGCAGCGCAGCCGGTAGTGCCGCATAGGCGTGGATTAGCGTCGGGATGTTTTTGCGCTCGTCGTAGCCGCCCACGTAGTAGATGTAGTGCGCGGGCAGCGCCAAGCGCTGACGAATTGCGGCGTCGTCGCCCCTGGGGGTATAGCGAGGGTCGGCTGCGAGGTAAGTGACGTCGATGTCGGCGGCGGTACGGGGGAGCGTGGCGATCGTGGTGGCTTTCACCGCCGCCGAAATGGCGATGAGCCGCCGACAGCGGCGGGCAGCGCGCTGGACCAACGAGGTGTAGGTACGGACCAACAGCCCGCCGCGGTAGGCCGGCCGAGTCAACGGGATGAGGTCGGGGATGGTGCACACGACCGGCGTCCGCGACGCATAGGGCGGGGCAAAGTACGGGACGTGCAATAGATCAACGCGATCGAGTTGGGCGGCGATTGGTACCGCGTACTGCTCGAAGGCGAGTTTGGCCAGGTTGGGCCGCCCCGTAAACGGGACGCGCAGACGGGAGACGGTGACCCCGGCCGGCGGCGGTGGTGGTGCCGTGTCGCCGGGCACATAGATGCGCAGTTCGACCGCGGGCTCCTGTGCCAGGGCGGCTACGAGGCCATGCAGGTATTGCCCGACGCCGACAGTCGGTTTATCCCAAAAATATCCGTTGAGCGCGATGGTGAGTT
>JBJOJU010000205.1:0-2714 GCA_046046485.1 Chloroflexota bacterium
CGCGGGGACGTCGACGGCCAAGGCGCGGCAGCTCTGCCCCGACATCATCGTGGTGCGGCCCGACTTCACGGCATATACCGAGGCGGCCCAAGAGGTGATGGAGCTGTTGTTGAGCGAGACGTCGTTGGTCGAGCAGGCATCGATCGACGAGGCGTACGTCGATCTAGCCGAAATCGCCGAAGCGGCGGAGGATTTTGCGCGGCGGGTGCAGTTACGGGTGAAAGACGAGCTCCGCCTGTCGATTTCGTGCGGGGTGGCGGGCAACAAGCTGGTGGCCAAGGCGGCGACGGATATCGGCAAAAAGATGGCCCGGGCCGGCAAGATGCCGCACGCCGTCTATGTGGTGCCGCCGGGGGGCGAGGCGGCGTTTTTGGGGCCATTGCCGGTCGACACGCTGTGCGGGATCGGCCCGAAGACGACCGAGAAGCTGCACGGGCTGGGGGTGCAGACGTTGGGCGAAATCGGCTGGACGCGCTGTAGTGATATCCGGGCGGCGTTTTTGCCACGCCACGCCGAGGAGCTGATCCGGATGGCGCGGGGCGAAGACCCGACGCCGATGGTCTATGCCTACACGGCCAAGTCGTTGTCGCACGAGACGACCTTTATGCGCAATGTGACCGACCCGGCGGTGATCGAGAGCACGTTGCTGACGTTGTCGTACGACCTGGCGCGGCGTTTGCAGCGCAAGAATATGCGCTGCAAGGTGGTGCATTGTCGGATCCGCTGGGACCTGCACTCGTCGTCGGGGCGGCAATCGGTGTTGAGTCGGGCGACCGATCAGGGCCCCGAGATCTACGAACGGGCGGTGTTTTTGTTGCGTTGCTTGTGGGATCAGCGGCGCGAGGTGCGCTTGGTAGGGGTGGGGGTCGCGCAATTGGGCGATTACCCGCAGCAGTTGGGGTTTTGGGATGCACCGCAGGCCGATATCGCCACGGTGCCGGTCCCGGCCGACCCGGCGGAGGGGCGGGCGGTGCAGATTATCGAAGAGGCCGAGCACTACATGGGCAAGGCGTTGTCGACGCACCGGATGGCCAATGCCGTTGCCAAGCGCTGGTCGCCGTACCAGTGAGCGCAGCCGCGCGAGGAGGGAGCGATGCACGGAGGAGCGGGGACAATCGAGCGTGAGCGAGCCCGGGTGGCGTTGCAGCAGGCCGTCGCGGGATTGACGACCCAGATGCGGGTGGCGCGGGCGGTGGTGCCGACGGTGACGCGCGTCGTGGTGGCTGCAGCAGCGGCCGATGTCTGGATTACGCGAGCGACCGTGTCGTCGGCGTTGCGCGCCGGTGCGACCCATCTGCGCGAGATGTTGTATTGGCTGGGGGTCGCGCGCGAATGTGATTTGGTGGTGCATGCATTGGTGCAGCCGGTCTGGGCAAATGGGTACGGATTATTGGCGACGCTGGGGAGTGCCGGCGAGCGCCGGCTAGGAGAAGCGACGATGCCGCGTGATACTGCAGTACAGATACAGAGTTTTGGGTTGGCGGTGCAGGTGGTGACCATCGCACAGCAGGTACAACCGGAGCCGCAGAATATCCCCGTGGTCGAGGGGTTTGTGCGCAGCGGCACGCGGATCGGTGCGCTGTTGGAGCGGGCGATGGTGTGCCACGGTGGGTTGGGCGACCCAGTTGCGCTGCAGGCGGCGATCGACTGCATCCACGAGACCCTGTATTGGTTGCGCGTCCTCGAGGTGAGCCAGGTGGTCACCGTGCCGGTGAGCGAGCCGGTGTATGCCGATTGCGAAGCGTTGCTGGGGTTGTTGGGCAATGCGTATGCGACCCGGCAGACGGCGGGATAGAGAGGAGAGGATAGAGAGGAGAGGATAGAGAGGAGAAAACCCCACGGCATACCCCCTGCGGGGGGGTGACGCGGGGCGAGGGGCGAATCGACCGACCGGTGGCGAACGGTTGTGCGCCACGCAGTGGCGCACGGGAGGCGCGGCAGAGCCGGACAGGAGCCGCCGGACACGGAGGAACGTGGGGCAGCAGGCGAAGCTTTTCCCATAGAAAAAAGAGCGAGAAAAACTAGCGATAGATGTGGCCGAGCGCGCCGGTGATATAGGCGGTGATTGCTTTGAGATCGGGGACGGGGTTGGTGGCGAGGTCGAGTTCGAAGACGGCCCAGCCGTGGTAGTCGATGTCGCGCAGCAGGCGCATCCAGGCGGGCCAATCGACGACGCCCTGGCCGACGGCGGCGAACCACTGGACCTGGGTGTCGTAGATGTGCTCGTCGATGGGAGTGTCGCGGGGCGCAGGACCGGTGGCGTCTTTCCAATGCGTCAATACGACGCGGTCGCGGTGGCGGGCGACGATGTCGAGGGGCTGCGAGCCAGCGACGACGAACTGGGCGGTGTCGGGGCAGAGGTGGACATAACCGGGGTCGGTGTAGAGCATGAACAGATCGACGTCGCGGGCGTTGCGGAACATGCTGAATGCTTCGGGGTGGAGGGCGAGTCGGACGCCGCGGCGGGCAGCTTGGTGCCCCATCCGATTGAGGGCATCGGCGATGGTCTGGGCGGCGTGGTGATCGACGAAACGGGGGGTTTCGGCGAGTAGGCTACTGCGCAGCGGCAGCGAGTAGACCATCACATCGGCACCGCAGGCGGCGATGAAATCGGCATATTGGTCGGCCATTTCGGCCAAAACGGCGTGATCGGCTGCGTCGGCGATGTCGGCGTAGCGGGTAGTGCCGGGTATGCGGTTGGACATGTAGCCGCT
>JBJOJU010000221.1:0-5427 GCA_046046485.1 Chloroflexota bacterium
CGGGGTGGGCGCTGAGCCGTGTCGACATGCCCACCCATCGCTGGGACCCCATCACGCACGGCACCGAATCAACGGTGCGCATCTGGAAAGACAGCGTGACGGTCGTCGATCAAGGAGCGGCAGTCGCCGAATGGTTGAGCACTGCCCTCGGGCGCCCGTGTCGATTGGTCGGCTTTGCCCCGCAGGTACGCCGCCCGGTCGACCCGACCTATGCCGTCGACCCCCACGACGCGGTGAGTTTCGCCGATGGCTATGCGAGCCTGCTGGTCACCGAAGCATCACTGGCCGAACTCAACACGCGGACCAAGGAACCCGTACCGATGGCGCGATTCCGACCCAATATCGTGGTCAGCGGCGCACCGACGGCGTGGGCCGAAGATGATTGGCGCGACGTGACTGTCGGTACGGTCCCGATGACCGCGGTCAAGAAGTGCGCCCGCTGTGTGATGACCACGACCGATCAACTCACCGGTGAGCGCCGCTACGAACCGTTGCACACCCTCGCCACATACCGCCACATCGGCCACGGGTTGATCTTTGGCCAGAACATGGTCCACCGCGGCGGCGGCACTGTCCGCGTCGGCGACCCGATCACACTCGGCTGAACGACGCTACGGCATCGGCGCAAAGACAATGGGCACCTCGACGAGCGTCGTGGTGCCCGTTTCATTGATACGCAGTTGATACTGCCATTCGCCTTCCATGTTGATTTCGAGCTGCTCGTAGCGATAGGTTCCGTTGATGATTTGCAACCTCTGCGGGGGGAGCAGCATCCCGTGTTGGCGCATCAACGCCGTCAGCGTGACCTCTGCGGTTTCGATGCGCTGGCCGCTCGTCGACTCGACAGTGATTTCACCTGACCGAAAGCCCAACACGGCTTCGTCGACGGTCACCGTCACGCGATATCCGTGCTGTTCCACCCCGTACGTCGGAGCACTGCTGCAGCCACTGAAACAGAGCAGCACAATCAGCCAGACGACGACGCGCCGCATCACGATTCAACTCCCATTTGGTACACGATCGGGACGGTGACGATTTGCTCCCCGATTTGGACCTGGTACCAGAGCCGGTAGACCCCTGGCCGTGGAAACGCGTAGACGAACGACACCGTATTCCCAGGCTGTGGAACGGGTTCGAACGCCTCGTCCATTGCTCCCACCGCGTGGACATGCCCGTACATCCCCGTCGTCTCTTCGACGACGATGAGGTGCCCGCGCATCCCCAGCCAGGGCGTCGTCGCGGGGATAGGCGACCCATTTTTCATCACACGCAGCGTCATCTGCACGGGCGTGCCGATTTCGATCGGGGCATCGGCCGACACCGTCACCTGGTAGCCGTTGTGCGTCGCCGATTGACCGAATACACCGAACGCGAGAGCACTTCCGGGGCTTCCCTTTATGTCAATCGGCGTCTGGACGATCTGTGATCCGCTGTCACGCCGTTCGGCCTCATGCGTGCAGGTGTAGCTGCCCGCCGGCAGACGTTGTCGGTCGAGGACATACAACCCTGGGCCGGTGCGTGCGGGGTGGAGGTGGACGAGCTGGTTGGTCGTCCGTTCGATACAGACGGTGTGCACGAGCGCTTGGTGATGCGGCACAAAATCATCGGCCGGTAACCCCGTCGCTCCGTCGAAAAACAGAAACTCGATGGTTTCGGGCTGCTCGCGGAGTGCAGCGGTGAAAAACGGGAGCGGATACGGCGTCGGGGTATTCCACTCGTAGCGGACCTGGGGCGACACAGTGACGATGGCGAGTGCAGAGATGAGGGTGAGTGCACTCACGATTCCGATGCGGGCGATGCTGCCCAACACTGCAGGTGCATCGGGGAAGAAAATCATCAGCGCCAGCAACACGGCGATCACGCCGAACGCGGCGAACATGGGCAGCGTCGTGGGTGGCGTGACTGCCGGCAGAATCGTGACTGGGAGGACAAACGTCCCCGGTGACCCGGTCGCATCGACGACCTCAATGGCCACATCCCAGAGGCCGATTCGGTCGATTGCGACAGTCGTCGTGGTCAGCGCCGGAGCTCCTGCAGAGATGACGGCCCGCTGGGTAACCCCCGGCGCTGCTCCGGCCGCAGCGGCGTGCACCGACACCGTCGTCTCGCCGCGCAGCGGCGAACGAACCGAGACACGGAGGACCAGCTGAGTCGGTGCACCCGTGGGCACCACCGCCTCGACACGCAACCGATGTGGTCCGGCGTCGACTTCGAGCACCCGCGCACCCCCTGCCACGAGACCGTGTGCAGCGACGGGTACCGGAGCAACGAGCAAACAGAGGATCAGCAATGCGACGACTAACCCGGCGGTACGCATTCTATCCTCCTGTGATTTGATGCATCTGAATGCGATAAACGATTATCACATCGGTCACTCATATGGTATGATACACCCATCGGTCACACACTGCGAGGTTTGTCCGTGCTTCATCCTGCGTTCGTCCATATCCCCATCGGGGCGTTTTTCGCCTGTTGTGTGCTCACCGCCGTTGCCTGGTATCGCCGGACACCGCAGCTCGAATATACCGGCTATGTCCTGGTTGTTTTCAGCTGGGTAGCGCTCATTCCTGCGACACTCACGGGCACCTACGACGCCGTCGTCCGACTGCAACAGCCCGCGCTCCCCGCAGATGCACTCTTTTGGATCAATCTGCATGCTGCGAGTGCCATCACCCTCTGGATCTCCCTCTGGCTGGCATGGCAACAGCGCCGCCGAATCACCGTTCCCGAGGTATTCGACGCACCGCGGTTTCGCCCCTACGTGTTGCGCCTCGTGATTGGTTTTGTCTGTCTGATTCTGTCGGGCTGGAGCGGTGGCCACATGGTGTACACGCTCCGGTTTGGTATTCTGCCGTAGAGCGAAGGTACGTTGCATGATGGATTTTCTGAGTCTGCTGAATTTTATCTCGATTACCTGGTCGCTCGAGGTGCTGCGCGTCTTCGGGCTGCTGCGATGGAGCGTTTCCGGACAAGAGAACCTGCCGCCGCGCCCGCAGGGCATGGTCTTGGTCGTGAACCACATCCAGTGGCACGACATCCCGTTTCTCGGCTGGGCACTCCCGTTGTCGCACCGGCCGTGGTGGCTGGCGAAAGTCGAAATCGTCAACAGCGCCTTCGGCTGGTGGTTCCACCTGATGCACGTCATCCCCGTGAAGCGCGGGCAACGCGATATTCAAGCAATCGAACGTTGTGCCGAAGCAGCCCGCGAAGGGAAAGTCATCATCATCTTTCCCGAGGGCACCCGCAACCACGACGGGAAGATGTTGCAGGGGCGCGGCGGCACCGCCCGTATCGCGCTGCGCGGCGGCGTCCCGATCGTCCCCATGGCGATCACGGGCACCCAGAAGAAGCTGTTGTTCAGCACTCGCCATCTGACCATCGGCAAACCGTACTACCCCGAAGTCCGCGGCAGCGATGGCCCGAGTGAAAAGATCCCGGCACCCGAGATGGCGCGTCTCACTGAAGAAATCATGTTGAAGATCTGTGAGTTGCTGCCCGAGGAGTACCACGGCTACTACGCCGATGCAATGAAGACCCGCGGCAGCGATCCCGCGGCCGCCGAATAGCTCATGCTGCGGCGCAGTGCCGAGACAATCGTCCGCACGATGAGTGCGCTGGTGGTCTATGGGACGGTGTGCGTGCTGCGCTGGCTGCGCCTGTTGGATTGGCGATGTCAGCGGCCGCCTAGACCGCCCGCGGGTGCAACGCGCGTCATCTACATTTGCAACCATGCGGCGTGGCACGACATCCCACTGCTCTTTTGGGCGTTGCCGCACCCGCAGAACGTCTGGTGGTTTGCCAAAGCCGAGTTGCTACGCCATTGGATGGGGTGGTGGTTTGCGCTTTTGCCCGTGATTCCTGTTTCGCGCGGCACCGGCGACACCAACGCCCTGCGAGCAGCCATCGACCGGGTCGCCGCGGGTGATCCGTTGCTCATCTTTCCCGAAGGAACGTGGGACGATGGCCGGCTGCTGCGAGCCAAGACTGGGGTGATCCGGATCGCCTGTGCCACGGACGCCGTCATCGTCCCGCTGGCGGTGACGGGTGGACAGCTCCCGCTCTGGGGGAACACGCGTGTCGTCAGCGCTGGTGACCCGTTCCGCGTCGCCGATCTCCCGTCGTATCTGTCCGACACGCCGTGCACCAATCAACCGCTCGATGCACTCACCACCGAAGCGATGCAGCACATCGTCGCACTTTTGCCCAGCTGGTACCACGGGTATTACGCAGCAGAATCTGCAGCAGTGTAAAGGAAAAATAATGTTCGCCTATCGACATTTTGCTTTTCTGCAGTGGTTTACCGGGTTATTTCGCAGCTGGAAGTGGTTACGTTGGCAGGTCAGTGGTCTCGACAACCTCCCAGCACGCGGCTCGGGCTTCGTCTTGGTGGTCAATCACATCACCTGGACCGACATCTGGCTCGTGGCAGCGACACTACCGCTGACCCACATCCCCCATTGGCTGGCCAAAGCCGAATTGTTCGGCCCTGTGACTGGGTGGTGGTTCCGCGGTATGCAAGCAATCCCAGTCCGCCGCGGGCAGAGTGACAGCACTGCGATGGACCAGGCGGTGGCGGCACTGAAAGCCGGCCACATCTTAATCGTCTTCCCCGAGGGGACGCGCAGTCGCACCGGGCAGTTGGGGAAAGGGCGCGGTGGCGCAGTCCGGATGGCATTGCGTGCTGGGGTGCCCATCGTGCCGGTGGCACTCACGGGTGTCGAAAACGGAATCACCGCACCGGCTACCATCACCTATGGCCCGGCGTGGCAACCGGTTTCGCAGAGCGGCGTCGAGAATATCGACCCCGACGAGATGCAAGCACTCACCGATACGATGATGCGCCACATCGCCGCACTGCTCCCCGAGCAATACCACGGAATCTACGCTACGACGCCTCCTCGCCCATGAGCCGGTCGACGATCCACACTGCTAGGCGTGCGGCTGCGAGGGCGAGGACGGTGCTGACGACTTGGTGGATGATTTTTCGTTGGCTGCGAGTATCCATGGTGCGCTTCGTTCTATCGTTGTCATGACGCTCTGTACCGACGTAGGAGGCACCATCGTCGCCTGGGTTTCCGAGACTGCAAAATGCACGATTGGCGTCTGTGCGGTCTGCCGCACGAGCCACAGCAGGGCAACCCCGACCAACCCCAGACCGACGCCAAAGCCGCTCCGCCACATACCAGCCCCCTTTGTTCTGGTGTATTCTAGCACGAGCAATCTGACTAAGACAGAGGAGTACCGATGCCCGCTGCACACGTCGCCATTGCGACACCGTTGAACGCCGGAGGTACGTACGACCGTACCGCCATGCAAGCTCTGGTCATACACCTCCGCAGCGCTGGTATCGACGGGATCGTGCCGTGTGGCACCACCGGTGAGGGTCCGTCGTTCAGCGTCGATCTGCGCCGCGACATCATCGAGCAC
>JBJOJU010000255.1:0-3928 GCA_046046485.1 Chloroflexota bacterium
ACCGAGCACGCCCCACATCAGCGGGGTCGGGCCGCGTGGCTCGTCGTCGTATTCCTCGGCGAACGCATCGAATTCCGCCGTCAGCTCGTCTTCGGCGTAGACCGAATCGGCAGCCGGTGCACTCTGCACCGCCGGGCGGCTCTGGCGGGTGTTGGGCTGGCTGGGCCGGGCGCTGGGTTGGCTCTGCCGGGCAGGCGACTGGCTCGGGCGCTCGGGGGTACGGCCCAGCAGCTGGCCCGTGCGCTCGCGGATAGCGTTGCGCCCGCGGTCGACCAGGCTGGGGCGATCGGCGCCCAGTGCACGCAGACCGCGCAGCGCCATTTCGTTTTGGGGGTCGATGGCGATGGCGCGCTCGAGGGCATCACGGCGGAGTTTCGGGTTGTCCGAGACACCGGCCAGCCAGAGCCACGCCTGGATGTTCTGCGGTTCTTGTTTGGTCAGCAGGGTGAAGAGATTGCGTGCTTCCTCACGGTTGCCGTCGCGGGCTGCCTCGATACCTAATTGCAGGATTTCGTTCGCCTCGGCCATACGCTGCTCCGTTCCCTCGCTGTGGTGGTTTTTTCTGTACTATATACAATAGTACAACAAAAAAACGGAATATGTCAATCTGAAGACAACCCGAGAACGGCAGGTTTTGATGCGTCTAGTGAGTTTCCGACGGGACAGCCAAGCGCCACGGGCCGGCATTATGACCGACGATGGCATCATCGATATCCACGAAGCGTTGGCACTCGTCGACGCCGACCGGCCGGCTGCGCCGGTGCCACTGTCGGCGATGTTGTCCGGTACCCACGACGTCGCCCATCTGGGTGCGGTGGCCGTCATCGAAGACGTCGTCGCGCAGCTCCAGGCAGGAGGTGATGTCGCGTACTGGTTCGGCGGCGTCGAACTCTTGGTCCGGCGCAACGACGTGTTGCTGCTGCCGCCCCTGCCGGATGTCAGCGCGTGGTGGCGCTGTGGGCTGGCACTCGACGCGTACCAAGCGCTGTTGGTCGAACGCGGCGAACACCTCCCGCTGGCATGGTACGACCACCCGCCGATCTGGCCGGCGTATGCGCCGATGCGCTGGGGTGACCGCGCGTTGGTGCCCTTCCCCGATACGCCACGCTGCGACATCGAATGCGAAATCGGCTGGGTCACCCAGCGGGCGTTGACCAATGCCGATGCCGCCGACGCCGCCGATGCCGTGTTCGGGTATTGCCTCGTCGCGACGATCGTCGACGCGGTGCGTGCGGCCGACGATGTGCTGCACGGTCCGTGGTCACGCCCGGTGGGGGTCATCATGGGGCCGGGTTTCACCAGCGGCGACGAATTGACCGAGTTTGTGTTGCCCGATGGTCGGCTGCGCATTGATTTGCGGCTGTTGGTCAACGACGAACCGGTGGCGACGTATCATCTGCGCGACCTCCACTGGGGCGTCGGCGAAGCGCTCGCACAGCTCAGCGACGGGCAGTCGATCGCGGCCGGGACACTGTTCACCAGCGGGGTGTTGTGTCGGATCGCGGGGAGTGCGGCGCCCTGGCTGGTGCCGGGCGACGCGGTCGCCATCGACGCCGGGCCGTTGGGGATGTTGTGTTGGACGATGGAGGGGTGATGAGTCAGTCACGGCGGCGTTTTCTCCGTATATTGCTGCTGAGTGGTGCGTCGGTGGGGCTCAACAGCGCGTGTACAAGCGCGAGCACGCTGCAGCCCACGCCGTCGGCCGCGCCAGCGGCCACTGCCACCCACGCACCGCTACGACCGAGTGCGACGCCGGTGGTGGTGGGTACACCGATTGCACTCGCCACTGCAGAGACGACGGGTGACGCATTCGTCGTGCAGCCCTTGACCCGGCTCGGGTATATGGGCACGGTGGCGGGTCTGACAGCGGTGACGGTACAGTACCGCGACTACGCGGGGCAGGTGTTGTCGGCGCAGACGGTCCCGGTGACCGACGGGGCGTTTGCCTTCCAGATCACGACGGGTGGGGCGTTGGGGCCGGCGACGATCACGCTCTACGACGGCGAGCGCGTCGTCGCAGAACCTCGGGTCATCCACACGGTCGATGCGACGTCGACGCTGCAGACCGACGTGCCGCGCTATGGCTGGCTGTTCGAGCAGACGACGTCGTTTCTGACGCAGAGTGCACGCAGTTACGAGCTCGACGGCGTGCAGATCAACGGCTATCGATCGCCGGATAATCCGTTGTTTTGGCTGCGCGACCATGTCTATCAGGGGCGAGGATTCCGCTATATTGAGTCGGATGTGAAAAGCCTCTTAACCGCGTTTGCCGCAGCCCAACGCCCAGACGGCAGCCTGCCTGATTGGGTCGACAACCCCGAATTACTCGTGGAAGCAGGGCGGAAAGAGGTCGAAGCCGACGTCGAATTTTTGTTTGTGCAAGGGGTCTACGAAGCCTGGCAGATGTCGGGCGACGACGCTTGGATGCAAGAGATGCTGCCCCACGCCCGGGCAGCGATTGCATATACGACGAGTGATCCGCTGCGTTGGAATGCCCAATACGGCCTCATCCGCCGCCCGTATACCATCGACATGTGGGATTTTTCGTATGGGCCGACGACCACCCACCCCGAGACAGGTGTGCCGGCACCGCGCCACTGGATCGACGACGAGACGGTCTGGGGCATCTTCCACGGCGACAACACCGGATTGGTGCAGGCGCTGCGTATGTTGGCGGTGTTGGAGCAGCGTGCAGGGCAGCCCGATGCAGCGAAACGCTATCGCGCACAAGCCGACGAAATCGCAGCCCGCATCGTCGATGTCTGTTGGAACGGCACGTTTCTGCGGCATTTTGTCCCCGAAAACCCCGACTGGCGGGCTGCGGGGGTCGACGAGGCGACGCAACTCAGCCTCTCGAACGCCTACGCCCTCAATCGCAACGTGTTGACGGGGCCGATGGTGCAGACGGTATTGGCCGAATACTACCGACGCGGTCGGGCGAACCCGGCGATTGCATTGCCGTGGTACAGCATCGACCCGCCCTTCCCCGCGGGGAGTTATGGGCTGGCTGGGCGGCCGGGTGAGCAGCCGGGCGAATACGTCAACGGTGGTTTTATGCCGTTGGTGGGTGGTGAACTGGCCCGGGCGGCATTCGGCGGCAATCTCGAGCAGTTCGGCTTTGACACTCTCGAGCACTACAGCGTGCTCGTCGAGCGGTTCGGGGGGACGTACCTGTGGTACCACCCCAACGGTCAACCGGGGATTTCGGGGCCCGACACCTTGGCCGTCGACGGCTGGGGTGCCTCGGCGATGCTGGGGGCGTTGATGGAAGGAGCGGCGGGTATCGTAGACCCAGGGTTTACGTTTTTGGCGGTGAAAATCGCGCCACGCTGGCTGCATTCGGCGGTACAGTCGGCGTTCGTCGTGGCGCGGTACCCAGCCAGTTCGGCCTATGTCGCCTACCAATGGGCGCGGGACGCGCGCAGTCTTTCGCTGCAGACCACCGGGACGTCGACCTTTGCCAGCATCACCATCCCGGTCCCCGACGATGCTCCCGACAGCCTGCAGTTTTTCATCGACGACGTCGCCCAACCCGCTGGTGCGCTGACAGTGGTCGCAGACCGGCGTATCATAGCAATCAAGATCAGCGAAACGTCGTCTGTGCGTGGACTGCATCACACCTTCCGCCTGGAATGGTAGCACCTGAGCGACTGCAGAAAGAGAGCCCGATGAACCACACCACCATCGCCAATGCGTTGTTGTTGTCGCGTCAGAACGCGACGTTGTGCGCGCCGCCGTCCGACGACCCGCACTATTCGTTGCACGACGCCTACGCTGTCGCTAAGATCCACCTCGACACCTGTTTGACGGCGGGGATGCAGCCGATTGGCCGGAAAATCGGGTTCACCAACCCCACTGCCTGGCCGTCGATGGGATTGAACACCCCGGTCTGGGGCTATGTGTACAACAATTCGGTGTTCGATACGAC
>JBJOJU010000350.1:0-3367 GCA_046046485.1 Chloroflexota bacterium
CGATCTCCCGCCCACTATCTTCCTGGGCGGGGGTACCCCCAGCATGTTGCCGCTCGCCATGATGGAACAGGTGCTCGATGCCGCGGCACAGGTGGTCCCGTTCGCCGGTACCGAAATCACCGTCGAGTGTAACCCGGGCACCGTCTTGGGCAAAGACTACCTGCGTCAGCTGCGCGACATGGGGGTCAACCGTCTCAGCATGGGGGTCCAGAGCCTCCACGATCCGCTGCTGCGCATGCTCGGGCGCATCCACACCGCCGCCGAAGCCCGCGCCAGCTACGACGACGCCCGCGCCGTCGGGTTCGATTCGGTCAATCTCGACTTCATCTTCGGGCTGCCCGGCCAGACCCTGACCGACTGGCAGGCGACCCTCGCCGAAGCAGCGACGTGGGATGTCGATCACTACGCCATCTACTCGCTCATCCTCGAAGAATCGACCCCGCTCTACGCCCAGGTCCAAGGCGGCCGCCTCTCGGTTCCCGACGACGACATCACCGGTGCTATGTACGAGCACACCATCGAGTTCCTCGCCCAGCAGGGCTACCACCAGTACGAAATCTCGAACTGGGCGCGCGGGCCACTCAATGGCCCCGGCGCGCTCCCGCGCCATGCCGGCCTGCACAACGTCGCCTACTGGCTCAACGCCGATTACCACGCCGCCGGCGCCGGCGCACACGGGCACCTCGACCAGCGCCGCTTCGTCGATGTCTTGGGCGTCGATGACTATATCGCCGCCGCCGGCCAGGGTCGCTCGCCCCTGCGCGAGACTACTCCCCTCGCCGCAGCCGATATCCTCGCCGAGACGATGATGATGGGGCTGCGCCTCAACCAAGGCATCTCGCATGCACACATCGCCGACCGGTGCGGGGTTGATCTGCGCACCACCCACGCCGAGATCCTCGACCGCACCGTCGCCGATGGGCTCATCGTCGTCGACGACCACGGGGTCCGCCTGACAGCACGAGGGCGGCTCTACGGCAATCAAGTCTTCCAACGGTTCGTCTAGGAGTCGCGATGCAGCCGCTCGCCCAGTTTCTCACCCGTACCTACGGATTCTCTATCGCCGACTTCAGCGCAGCCCCGCGTGGGCTCGTCGCCGAGACGTTTTTCGTCACGACGACCGACCGACAGCGACTCTTCGTCAAGGTCATCGAAGCACCGCTCTTCAAAGCCCATCTGCGCCACAGTGCCGCGGCGCACGTCTATCTCGCCCACCAGCTCGGCGACCGGATCAACCACCCGGTCCCCGCCGCTGACGGCACAATCGTCACCGCCTACGGGAGCGCACTGGTGGCGGTGTCGACCTGCATCGACGCCCCAGCAGCCGACGGCTACGACACCTACACGTTCGGTCAGTTCATCGGCCAGCTGCACCGCCTGCAACCACCGCCGGCCGTGCCCATTCGGAAGATCGGCGTTTTCGCCCACGTCGCACTCCTCGACACCCTAGCAACGTATGCGTTCACGGGCACCGGGCCGCACGCACACGTCCGAGCTCTCGCGCCGGTGCTGGCACCGTGGCGCGCCACCTACGACCACTACCGCGCACGCTTGGCGTTTTTCACCCATAGACAGAAAAATCGCCCACCGCAGCCCCTGGTCGTCACCCATGGCGATGCCGGCGGCAATGTCCTCGCTCGGTCGGCGACCGATTTGTATGTCATCGATTGGGACTACGTCGGCTACGCCGAGCCCGAACGCGACCTGTGGGTCTTCGAGCACGATCCAGCCTTCATCGCCGGCTATCAAAGCCAGATACCCAGCTACCGACCCAACGAGGAACGGCTGCAATATGCCGCATATCGCCAGTTTTTCGACTACTTTACCTATATACTAGACACATTCACTCGCATCCCACCTCGGCACGACAGCAGCGCGGCTACTGCCAACCTGCTCAGTTTGTTCACCGACTGGTGCCCGCCCCATCTGCGCTGAAGACTGCCCGAGTCAGCGTACAATAGAGTATCCAGCCACTACGCTGGCTATCAGAAAGAACACGATGTCGTCGATCGAACTCAAACCCGGCCGCGAACGGCCTGTCCATAACCGCCACCCCTGGATTTTCTCGGGTGCCATCGCCCGCAGCGCGTCTGCCGATGCCGACGAGGTCGAAATCTACTCGGCCGACGGTGAGTGGCTCGCCCGCGGCCTGTGGAGCCCGCAGTCGCAGATCCGTGCCCGGGTGATGACCTGGCAGTACGACGAACCGATCGACGGGCTCTTCTTCCGCCGGCGCATCGCCACTGCACTGAGCATGCGCGTCCGGCACCCGGCCTATTCTGATGCCAACGCCATGCGCCTCGTGCACGGCGAATCCGATTGTATCCCCGGCTTGATCGTCGACCGCTACGGCGACTTTCTCTCGGTCCAACTGTTGACCCGCGGCATCGACGCCCGCCGCGACGACATCGTGGCAGCACTGGTCGATCTGTTGCACCCGCGCGGTATCATCGACCGCAGCGACGACGACATGCGCGCCCTCGAAGGCTTGCCGCCGGGCCATGGCGTCCTGTGGGGCGAAGAACCACCTGCGACCTTGGTCATCAACCACCCCACCGGCCTGCGCGAGACCCTCGATCTCGACGGCGGCCAGAAAACCGGTGGCTACCTCGACCAAGCCCTCAACCGCGTCGCCGTGGCTGCCTACGCCAACGGCGCCGATGTACTCGATTGCTTCTGCTACACCGGCGGTTTCAGTGTCGCTGCTGCTCTCGGTGGTGCCCGTTCGATCACCGCAGTCGACGGCAGCGCCGATGCGCTCGCCGCGCTCCAGCTGGACATGCATCTCAATGGGGTCACGACTACCCCCGTCGACATCATCGAGGCCGATGTGTTCAAGCTGTTGCGCCTCTTCCGCGACCAGGAACGCCGCTTCGACATGATTATCCTCGACCCACCCAAGTTTGCCCACTCGCAAGCCCAGGTCGACCGGGCGACGCACGGCTACAAAGACATAAATCTCCTCGCCATGAAGCTGCTGCGGCCCGGTGGCATCTTGGCGACGTATTCGTGTTCCGGTCTGGTATCGGCCGATTTATTCCAAAAGGTCATCTTCGGTGCGGCAGTCGACGCACACCGCGATGTCCAGATCATCGAACGCCACACCCAAGCACCCGATCACCCGGTGTTGTTGAGCTTCCCCGAAGGGGAATATCTCAAAGGGTTGGTGTGTCGCGTCTTGTAACGAGGCACGTCCGGGAGGTCAGCATGACGAACGAACGCCGACAATCGACCGTCGCGGTTTTTCCGTTGTACTTTGTCCAGTTCCCCACTGCAGCGTTCACGTTGCACATCTACGAGCAACGCTATCGCACCATGTTCGCCGATTGTCTCGCGCGGAACATGCCGATTGCGGTGTTCTATACAG
>JBJOJU010000358.1:0-2840 GCA_046046485.1 Chloroflexota bacterium
CATGGCCGAGCGATTCGCATGGGCGTAGTGAAACGTCAGCCCGTTGTGGAACGTCATCTGCCCCTTCTTGAGCGGCACCTTGACCGCGGTCATGCGGTTGACGTCGCTGCTCTCTTCGAAGGCAAAAATATCCTGCGGATTCACCAGGTCGATGCCGGTGAGTTTCCCTTTGTTCTGCGTCCCCGGCACGAACATCATGCAGCCGTTTTCTTCGTCGACGTCGTGCATGGGGATCCACGCCGACAGCGCGCCGGCCTCGTGCATCGGCCAATACGGAAAATCTTGGTGCCACGGCGTCGGCTTCGAATCACCCGGCATTTTCCACAACGCGTGGTCATGGAACAAGCGGATACCACTGGCACCGCTCAGCTGCATGGCCGCACTCGCGATGTGTGGGTGCAGCGAAAACTTGGCCATCACGCCGTGGTCGCGCCACGTGTTGACCCGCTGATTGAGCACCTTGTAGTAGTTGCCGCCGGCTTTGTCGGTCTGCAGCGAGACCTCGGCGTTCGACTCGAGCATCACCTCGTCGATCGCCCCCGAGAGTTCGTCGAGCTCTGCTGCGGTCAGCAGGTTGTCGATTTGGACGAAGCCGTTCGTCCGGTAGAAATCGATTTTCGCCTGGGGTAGCTGCATCGTTGCATCTCCTCATACTGCGCCATCATCGGCGCCTGAGTGTACCATAGCTTTCCACCTCATTCGGTTCTATCAGGTTCAGGCAGGTACAGAGAAAACGCCATGGGCGAGGAAAACCTCGCCCATGGCGTTCTGACCAGTGTCGTGTGGTGGTCTGGAATTACTCGGCTTTCTTGATGGCGTGCCCGCCGAAGCCTTTGCGCAGCGCAGCCAACACCTTGGCTGCATACGAATGCGGCCGGCGCGAGTGGAATCGCTCGAACAACGACAACGTGATAACCGGCGCCGGCACGTCGAGGTCGATGGCCGCCTGAATCGTCCAGCGGCCTTCGCCGCTGTCTTCGACGTACCCCTTGAGCTCCGACAACTGCGGATCCTGACGGAAGGCGTCTTCGGCGAGCTCGAGCAACCACGAGCGCACCACGCTGCCGTGGTTCCACACCTTCGAGATGGCGTGCATGTCGAGGTTGAAATCCTTGCGGGCCTGCATGATCTCGAAGCCTTCGGCGTACGCCTGCATCATGCCGTACTCGACGCCGTTGTGCACCATCTTGACGAAGTGCCCGCTGCCCACCGGGCCGCAGTGCAGGTAGCCGTCTTTGGGAGCCAGGTCGATGAAGGCCGTTTCGAGGCGTTTGACGACGGCGGCGTCGCCACCCACCATCAGACAAAAGCCCAGTTCGAGCCCCCAGATGCCCCCCGAGGTGCCCTGGTCGATGTAGTTGATGCCCTGCGCGGCCAAGATCGGCGCCCGGCGGATATCGTCGTTGAAGTTGGTGTTACCGCTGTCGATGATCGTGTCACCCGGGCTGAGTAGTGCTGCCAGGCTCGTGATCATCGCCTCGGTGGTCGCCCCGCTGGGCAGCATGACCCAGATCGCTCGCGGTGCAGGCAATGCGTCGACCAACGCCTGCAGATCGTATGCCCCGACTGCGCCGTCTTTTTCGAGTTCGCGGATCGGGTCGTGGCTGCGGTTGTTCACCACCACGCGGTGCCCGTGGCGCAGCCAGCGCCGTGCCATCCCTGCACCCATCCGCCCGAGACCGATGATACCGATGTCCATGTGCGCCTCCTCGTGTGTGATGAAGAAAAGAAAAACCGGACATCGACGTGCATCGATGCCCGGTTCAGAAATGGGGCGGGAGACGAGATTCGAACTCGCGACCTAAACCTTGGCAAGGTTTCGCTCTACCAACTGAGCCACTCCCGCGCTCATTGCTGAAATAGTACCACACCGAAACAGTGAATGCAAATCTTCTCCGCAGAAGACACCAACCGTCAGCGGCTCAAGGCTTCACCGATACCCGCCAGCAGCGCTGCACGCTCGTCGGCAGTCAGATTGGCGGCTGGGTGGGTCATCAGGTAGTAGGGTGGCGGCATCAAATCACGCTCGAAGACGGTCGTCAGCGATTGTTCGATGTCGGCTCGGGTGCGCGGTGCGCCGGTGCGCTGGTCGATGACCGCCAGCGTCGCCGCCATATCTGTGAAGTTCAACCGCCCACGGGCGCTCTCGATGTTGCCCGCGACGATCCACGACACCGGCGCCACATCGCCGTACCAGGGCCAGGTGTTTTCGTTGCTGTGGCAGTCGTAGCAGGCGAGGCGCGCGAGCTGTGCGACCGCCGGATCGGCCAGCACCAGCTCCTCGCGGACCGGCGGTCGCGTCTTGTCGACCGGTATCCACTGAATGGCGACCAATACGACGATGAGACCTGCGATGAACCGTTTCGCCATGTCCTGCTCCCTGATGTCTGTGTCAATGCTTTATTCTTCCACAGAGCGATGAAAAAAACCACTGGCACCGCAGACGCGGTGCCAGTGGTGACAGCAATCAGACATTGGTCAGCGGCCGGCGAGTGCCTCGCGGATGCCGTCGAGCAAGATCTGCGTGTCGGCTGCGGTCAACGTGGCATCGTTTTTGTGCATGATGTAATAGTACGCGGGGGGCATTGAGCCCTCTTGGATCGACTCGGCGACCTCGTCGACGATCTCAGCGGCGACGCCGACGGCACCAACGGCGCCTGCATTCCCATTACCCTCGTCGCCGTCTTCGTCGGCATAGGCGCGGGCAAAAAAGCCTTCGCCGCCACCCTCACCGGCCATCGTGCCGGCGATGTCCGAGAAATTCAGCTCCGAGCGGCCTTCGTTGACGTGGTCGACATAGATCCACGACACCGGCGCCACATCGCCGTACCAGGGCCAGG
>JBJOJU010000369.1:0-6469 GCA_046046485.1 Chloroflexota bacterium
GCCGAAAGCCGGGTCGTAGCCACGTTTCGCCAGCAGATCGCAGGCTTCGTCGGTCACGTTCAGCGTCAGGCGGTGCTCGTTGAGTTGCTTCTGCACGCGTGCCAGCAAGTAGCGCGAAATCTGGCGGATTTCGTCGCTGGTCAGTGCGTGGAAGATAATCGTCGCGTCGAGACGATTCAAGAACTCGGGTCGGAATACCAGCCGCAGCGCATCATTGACACGGTTGCGCAGATCTTGGTTGTTGGATTCACCGTCGCGCCCCAGGAACCCGATGCGCGACGCGCCACGAATCTGCTCGGTGCCCACGTTCGAGGTCATGATGATGATGGTATTGCGGAAGTCGACCTTGCGCCCTTTGCCATCGGTCAGGTGACCGTCTTCGAGGACCTGCAAGAGCAGATTGTAGGTGTCGGGGTGTGCTTTTTCGATTTCGTCGAAAAGGACCACCGAGTATGGTTTGCGCCGCACTGCGTCGGTCAGTTGCCCACCGTCGCCGTAGCCGACATACCCCGGAGGCGAGCCGACCAACCGCGACGCGGTGTGGCGCTCTTGGAACTCCGACATGTCGATTTTGATGAGTTGGTCTTCGGAGCCGAACATGAACTCGGCCAGTGCTTTGGCCAGTTCGGTTTTGCCCACGCCCGTCGGTCCCAAAAAGATGAAGCTCCCAATTGGGCGCTTCGGGTCTTTGAGGCCGGCCCGTGCCCGACGTACCGCCTTGGAGACGGTCACGATCGCTTCCGATTGGCCGATCACGCGCGAATGCAGCACCGACTCCATCTGCAGCAGCCGTGTCGACTCGTCGCCGGTCAGGCGTGTGACGGGGATACCGGTCCACATCGCCACGACACCGGCGATGTCCTCTTCGGTGACATACGGTGCGGTGGTGGTGCTGGTGTCGACCCCGTACTCTTGCTCGAGTTGGGCGACCCGCTGCTTGAGGATTTCGGCACGCTCTTGCAGGGTTTCGACCAGTTCGGTCTGACCCTGCGCCTGCGCAGCTTCGATTTCTTTGGTGATGGCCTCGAGGCCGCGCAACGAATCGCGCAGCGCCGACGGCGTCGACGAACGCGTCATGCGCACCCGCGCTGCCGCTTCGTCGATGAGGTCGATGGCTTTATCGGGCAGGAAGCGATCGGGCACATACCGTGACGACAAGAACGCCGCCGCGACCAAGGCTTCGTCGCTGATCTGGAGCTGGTGGAAATCTTCGTAGCGGGCTTTGATACCTCGCAGAATCGCGATGGTGTCTTCTTCGTTGGGTTGGTCGACCATCACCGGTTGGAAGCGGCGCTCGAGCGCTGCATCGCGCTCGATGTACTTGCGGTACTCGTCGAGGGTGGTCGCACCGATGGTCTGCAATTCGCCACGAGACAAGGCAGGCTTGAGGATATTGGCCGCGTCGAGTGTCCCCTCGGCACCACCCGCACCGATGATCGTGTGGAATTCGTCGATGAACAAAATACAGCGGGTCTCTTTGATTTCGTCGACCACCTTCTTGAGGCGTTCTTCGAACTGACCGCGGTACTTGGTGCCGGCCACGAGCGCACCCATGTCGAGCGACACCACTCGCTTGCCCCGCAGACTGTCGGGGACCTCGCCGGCGATGATGCGTTGGGCGAGCCCCTCGACGATGGCCGTTTTGCCCACGCCGGGTTCGCCGATGAGGGCCGGGTTGTTCTTGGTGCGGCGCGACAGGATCTGGATGACCCGATCGATTTCGCGGGCGCGGCCGATGACGGGGTCGAGCCGGCCCGATTCGGCCATTTCGGTCAAATCGGTGCCGAGGGCGTCGAGGTAAGGGGTTTTGCCCCCCTTGCCCTTCTCGGCCGATTCTTCTTTTTTGCTGCTGCTCGGCGCCTGCTGCGGTTTCTCGGGGGCGGGGGTCGCCGTGCCACTGCCGGTGCCGCCGGCTGCTGCGCTGCCCGTGCCGCCTTGGCGGATGACGCGCATGACATTGGTCCGAATCTGTTCGAGCGATACCCCGAGCATGTCCAGGACACCCGTGGCGACACCTTCGCCGTTGCGGATCAGCCCGAGCAGGATATGCTCGGTGCCGATGTAGTTGTGCCCGAGGCGCTTTGCTTCGTCGATCGACAGGGTGATGACGTTTTTCGCGCGCGCCGACAACTCCTTGTCGGGCCGTGCTTCGCCTTCACCGATGCCGACGATGAATTCGACCGAATGCCGTGTCTGGGCCAACTGCACGCCCAGATCTTCGAGGACACGGGCGGCCACACCCTCACCTTCGCGGATCAGCCCGAGCAGAATATGCTCGGTGCCGATGTACGAGTGGTTGAGGGTCTTGGCTTCTTCGGTGGCGTATTGGAGGACCTGCTTGGCCCGCTTGGTGAATTTGTCGTAGGCACCGGACATAAAGTAACTCCCTCGCTGCGCCGGAGCGCAGCCTACTCACGCCTCTGGGGTCGCGTCGTCCGTCGCCGTGTGCAGGCTCAGGGCAATACGGCGCCGGGGCACATCGATGCGGATGACCCGCACCTTGACCGGGGCACCTTCGCTCACAGCCGCCAACGCCTCACCGGTCAACTCGGACGAGTGGATCAACCCTTCGACCCCCTCGGCCAAGCGCACGAATGCACCGAACGGCGCAATCTGTGTCACGGTGCCGTCGAGTACCTGACCGACGCTGAACTGCTCGGCGACTGCCATCCACGGCTCGGTCTGCGTGCGCTTGATCGACAACGCAATCCGGCGGTGTTCGGCGTCGATATTCAAAATCATGACTTTGCAGTTGTCGCCCACCTTGTAAACATCACTGGGGTGCCGTACACGGCTCCACGACAGTTCTGACAAGTGGACCAACCCATCGGCACCGCCGATGTCGACGAAAATACCGAAGTCGCAGACCGACGTCACCGTACCCTCGCGGATGTCGTTCACGGCGATTTCGCTCAGCAATGCACCCTTGCGCGAGTCACGTGACTCGGCGTTGGCCTGCCGCTCCGACAGAATCAACCGGTTGCGGGCACGGCTCATCTCGACGACCTTGAGACGCACCGACGACCCGATCATCCGGGCCATGTCGGCTTGCTTCTGGACCTCGTTGCCGCGACCGATGCCGCTGACCTGCGACGTCGGGATGAACCCACGCACGCCGTCGAGATTGACCAGCAACCCGCCCTTGTTGTAGTTGACAATCTTGGTCTCGATAATCGTGCCGTCGTCGGCAAACTGCTGCAGTTGCCGCCAGCTGCGCTCTTGGCGGGCCCGGTCGAGCGAGAGCGCCACGCGCCCCTGATCGTCTTCGGGCTGGATCACATATACCAACACCGTCGCCCCGACCTGGAGCGCCGAGCGTTCTTCTTCGTTCAGCGTGTGCATGTCACGGGCCAGCACGACGCCTTCGGATTTGGCACCGATGTCGACCACGATCTCATGGTCGTGGATCGCCAAAATGACGCCGTCCATCGTGTCGCCGTGTTTCAGTGACCGCAATGAACCACTTGTTTCTGCCAACAGCTCTGCGAAAAATTCTTTGCTTCGAATGTCTTTGGTCGTTGTACCTGCAGTCATGACTGCGCGCGAATCTTCCATGGTGTGCCTCTTTGGGTGAGGTGAAGTGTCCGCCAAAATGGATAACATAAATAATTATACGGAGAAATGAGAGACGATGCAAGGAAAAGGGCACCGGGCACATGTGAAAAAGTGATGAGAATCAGGAATCCGGCCCTCGTTCCCACACGTCCCGTGACCGTCGGTTCTGCCCGCTTTTCTGCCCGGCAATTCTTTACGCTTCAGGCCTCGCAGCGTGCCCATGCGCACCGGGGTACCACACCCGTTCGTGGGCCTGCACCGCACACCCGATGCCCTCGTACAACCGCCGTGCGGCACGGTTGTGCGCACCGACGCCGACGACCAATGTCCGCATGCCCCGGCGCTGCGCGACCGTGCAGCCGTGTTGCAACAAGACCGCGGCGCAGCCGGTCCGCTGTACCAGCGGGTGCGTTGCGACCGGTTCGAGCACCGCCAGGCCGTCGGTGCCGCTCCCCAACAAAACAAAACCCGCCGTCGCGACCACCCGATCGCTGCGATCGACGACGACCAAGTCGAGGGTCTGGGCGTAGGCAGGCGCAGAGCGCTGGAACGCCCGGTATTCCGCAGCGGTGTGGAAGTCGCGCCGAAACGCTGCATTCAACAGCGCTGCCATCTGCGCTGCGTCGCTGTCGCTCTGCAGCAAGGTGCGGACCCGGTAGCCGGGCAACAGCGCCGTCGGCTTCGGTCGCCACGTGGGCAGATGACAGCTCAGTGACAACAGGTCGATCGGCCCGGGGCGGAAGCCCGCTGCGACGAGTGCTGTGACCCAGATGGCGTCTTCGTCGTGGCAAACGATCCGCTCCGGCGTTCGCGCGGCGATCCAGGCGAGGACCTCCGGTACGAGATTCTTGTGGCGCGGCAAGACGTGCGGGCTATACGACCCGTCGTCTTCAGAGAAAACCGCGGCGACGATCCCGCCGTCGGCGTCGCGCCAGAGTGCGCATCGAGCCGCGGTGCTCGGTGTCAAAACGGCGTTTTGGGCCGTTTCATCATGAAAAAACAAGCCGTCGAGCCGGCGTTGCTCCCAGAAAATCCGCCCGGTTTCTCGCGTATAACGCTGCAAAAACCGATACACATCGGGGAAATCACTGCGCCCGAGGGGATGGTGGGTCGGTTGTGTCATACCGTGCATCCTTGGTCTGTATCGGCTGCGACACACGCGCATCCGGCGAAAAATACTGCCTGTGAGATATGTGTTTTGCTGCATCCTGATGCGACGTTGCACGAAAATGACACTTCTGCTATACTAGCGCGCGTCATTTAGGCCCCGGATAAGGCGGCAGCGTGTGACCAGTGAGGTGACCAGCCGCGACGGAAGGGATGTCGGACGTGACCGTGCCAATGACTATCGTGGCGCATCTGGCCCCAGATCTCGACTGCATCGTCGCTATCTGGTTGTTCCGCCGCTTCGGTGGCGCCCCCGATTGCCGCCTCCGGTTTGTTCCCGCAGGCACGACGCTCGATAACCTCCCGGTCGACAGCGACCCGCGAATCATCCACGTCGACACCGGGCTCGGGCGGTTCGATCACCATCAACGCCATGTACGTACGCTGAGCGCAGCCGAACTCGTCCGTCGGACGTTGGCTGGGCACGACGAAGCGCTCGAACGCATGATACGCCAGGTGACACTCATCGACAACGCGCTCCCCAGCGAACCCACGGGCAGCAACATGGGGATGTTGGCTGATTCGTTCAACATATTGTACGAACACGAGCCCGAACGCGTCGTCGAATTGATGCTCCCCAACCTCGATGCCTGGTATGCGCACGAAGTGCGCCAAGTGCAGCTCGCTGCTGCGTTTGCCAACCGCATCGAGTTCACGACGCCCTGGGGGCGTGGGTGCGCGATGCAAGGCCCGTATGGAGGGTCTTCGTTGTTGGCGTATCGCTCCGGTGCAGTCCTCGCGGTCTACCGCGAAGAACGACACAACTGGATGGGAGTGGCAGCTCAGTCACGATCGAACGTCGATCTGACCGCACTCGCCGACGTGTTGCGCAGCAGAGATCCCGATGCGGACTGGTACCTGCACCCCAGCAAGCGATTGCTGTTGTGCGGCACCGACAAAGCGCCGGCCAAGCGTCTCTCGGCACTCGACCTCGCGGGGTTGATTGCCATCATCGAAGGTCTCGACACAGCGAAACGCTGACGTCGGCGAAGGCGTCGACGACCCACCCACGACGGTGCAGCGCGCTGGTTTGGAATAGTGTGTTTTCGCACAGAGTTGTCGCACAGGAGCCACAATGCAAAAACAACGTGGCTCTCAAAAGGCAGTTACCTCTGCCAAACAATCGGTGAGGAGCAGTATGACCAGTACGCCATTTACCCGGGCGCTCGAGCACCTCGGTGCAGACCAGTTAGTCGAGTATTATCGCCAGATGATGCTGATCCGACGCTTCGAAGAGAAGTGCCAAGAGATGTACACCCGCTCGAAAATCGGTGGGTTTTTGCACCTCTATGTCGGTGAAGAGGCAACCGGTGTCGGCGCGATATCGAACTTGCAGCCGCAGGATCACATTTTCACCCACTACCGCGACCATGGCCATGCCATCGCCCGCGGCCTCGATATCAATCCGTTGATGGCAGAATTGTTCGGCAAAGACACCGGCTGTTCCCGCGGTATGGGCGGCTCGATGCACTTCGCCGACATCACCAAGAATTTCTGGGGCGGGTATGCCATCGTCGGCAGCCATTTGCTGTTGGCCGCTGGTGTCGCGCTGCAGTGCCAGATGCAGAAAACCAACGGCGTCGTGATGGTCTTCTTCGGCGACGGGGCGACCAACGGCGGTGAATTCTACGAATCGCTCAACTTCGCCCAGCTGTGGAAGCTGCCGGTGGTGTTTGTCTGCGAAAACAACCTCTACGCCATGGGCACGCCGCTCGAGGTTCACTCGTCGGTCACCGAAATCTATCGC
>JBJOJU010000390.1:0-3027 GCA_046046485.1 Chloroflexota bacterium
GGACGTGCTAACCGCCCTGCATTCCCCGCAGGCAGCGCCAGGGCAGCGGGCACGCGGGCAATCGCAAACAGACTGACGACCAACACCAGTAGGAATGGGACCGCGATGAGACGTCGCATACACCCTCTCTCATCGAGACGATGCAGGCACCGTCCGACATACACACAATAGACGAATTGTTTATACACCGAAAATCTTTATTTATCTATACCACACGCCAGATTTGCTTCTCGCGCGTGCGGCGTCTGCCGCAGGCAGCGCCGTTTTCGTCCGTATAATGACCGCACCGACGCACAAAAGGAACTCTGCAATGCAACGCTACGGTATCGGCCCCGAGCAGCTGACCCACATCGATGCGCATCGCATCACCACCCCACTGACCATCGACGGCGATCTGACCAAGCAACCCTGGGCAGACGCACGCCGCTCGCCGCGGTTCGTCGACATGGTGAGTGGTGCACCGGCACTCTATGACACCCGGGTCGCCTGCCTCTACGACGACACCCATCTCTATGTGGGGTATTGGATCGAAGAGCCGTACTTGAGTGCCAGCATGACCGAGCGCGACAGCTTTATTTGGTTCGACAACGACGTCGAGCTGTTCATCGGCGGCGACGACTGCTACTACGAGCTCGAGATCAACGCCTACGGGACCGTCTACGAGTGTTTTTTCATCTGGCACGACGCGCACACCAAAGGCGGCCGCTTCGATCGCCCCGAATTCGATTTGTATGAGCGCACGGTCGACGTCTTGGGCGGCTTCCAGGACTTCCGCTACGGCAAGCACCCACGCGGGCGGCGCTGGGGTTTTCTCGAGTACGACCTGCCCCGACTGCGCACCGCGGTCCGGCTGCAGGGAACGATGAACGACCACAGTGACATCGACCAGGGCTGGACGGTCGAAGTCGCGATCCCCTGGCAAAGCATCGGGTTCATGTTTGCCGACGGCGTCTACACGCCGGCAGCAGGCAAAACGCTGCGCTGCGATTTCTCGCGCTTCGAGGCATTGCAGATCCACGGCGCGAACCTGCCCCAGAACCCAGGCTGGAGTCTCAATGCTCACGGGGTGTATGATTCGCACATCCCCGAGGCGTTTTCGGTGGTCCATCTGCGCTAAACCGTGATTTGCAGACACCGCATAATTGGATTTGACAACGGGCCGCGCGATGGCGTATAGTACCTGTGGTTGCGAATGGGTGCGCCGATGTGGCGGAACTGGCAGACGCGCTACGTTCAGGGCGTAGTGAGGGTGACCTCGTAAGAGTTCGAATCTCTTCATCGGCACCACGCAACCACGGTACTGTTGGGGTATCGTATAAGGGTAGTACATCTGACTCTGAATCAGACAGTTGAGGTTCGAATCCTTGTACCCCAGCCACTCGTCCCCGTCGCACGCGCGACGGGGATTCTTCTTTCACCGCGGGCACTCGCTACCGTTTCCCATATACGAGCGACGTGCCGATACGCAAATACCCCGCTGGGAGTGGTGGATGATCGACCAGCCAGATCGGCGCATGGGCATGCGACAAACCCCGCTCCAGCCCCACGGCAAAACTCGGTTTGACAAAGCCACGACGCGCCGGTTATACTATCGTTCAGTGCCGAGGTGGCGGAATTGGCAGACGCACTAGTTTGAGGGGCTAGTGAGCAGCAATGCTCGTATGGGTTCAAGTCCCATTCTCGGCACCACACCCTCATCGCATGGGCGATTAGCTCAGTTGGTAGAGCACTTCGTTTACACCGAAGCTGTCGGCGGTTCGAGCCCGTCATCGCCCACCAGCGTGACGCACACACGCCAAGTTAGCTCAGTTGGTAGAGCGCGTGTCTGAAAAACACGAGGTCACCGGATCGTCCCCGGTACTTGGCACCACAACGAACAGCCAGCCTTCGGCTGGCTGTTCATCATATGGGGAGGTCGCATAGTGGTCTAGTGCGCGGAATTGGAAATTCCGTAAGGTGCAAGCCTTCGAGAGTTCAAATCTCTCTCTCCCCGCCAGATTCCCGTACTGCAGGATGCCTGCCGTGCGGGATTTTTGTCAATGAACTCGGGTATAATCTAGCCATTCCACCCTACGAGACACTATTTCATGGAACGACAAGCCGGCTTTCTCGATGTGATGAAATTCCGCGATTTTCGCCTGCTGTGGACGGGGCAACTCATCTCGATCACCGGGTCGCAGATGCGCATGGTCGCCGTCGATTGGCAAGTCTACGAAATCGCCAAAGCGCAGGGTATGAACCCAGCGCTCGCCCTCGGCACGATCGGCCTGATGCGGGTCATCCCCATGACCCTGACGGCGCTCTTCGCCGGGGTGGCAGCCGACCGCTTCGAACGCCGCAAAGTGATCATGATCACGTCGTTCATCGCGCTCATCGCATCGGTGATATTGGCACTGGCTGGCAGCCTCGAGACCCCCAATCTCATCGTCGTCTATGCAATGGTGGTAGTCACCGCGATCGCCTCTGCGTTCGAAATGCCCGCACGCCAAGCCCTCACCCCTGCATTGGTGCCCGCGCCGATGCTCTCGCAAGCGATGAGCGCCGGCATCATCTCGTGGCAACTGGCCACCGTGATGGGACCGTCGATTGCCGGGATTTTGATCTCTGCCTATGGCGTCGTGCCGCTCTACTGGATCGACGCTGCATCATATCTGGCCGTCGTCTATGCGGCGGTGAGTATGCGCCCAGCGGTCGTGACCAGCAACCGCCCCGTCGTGCGCCTGCAGGACGCGTTCGAAGGGCTCAGATTCGTCTTCAAGCACCGGGTGATGTCGTCGACCATGCTGCTCGATTTCTTCGCGACGTTCTTCGGCGCCGCCACGACGCTGATGCCCATCTTTGCCAACGAAATCTTGCACGTCGGCGCCCAAGGCTACGGCCTGATGCGCGCCGCGCCGTCGATCGGCGCTGTGACCGCTGCGGTCTTGTTGACGTCGCGCCGGATCACCCGCCAGGGGCCGGTGCTGCTCATCGCCGTGGCGCTCTTCGGCGTCTCGATGGCGATCTTTGGTGCGTCATCGTATTACC
>JBJOJU010000009.1:0-5659 GCA_046046485.1 Chloroflexota bacterium
CCTGGCAGCTCTGGGCTGCCCCGCACCACCACGCGCCCGACGGCCCGGCGCTCGTGCGGCCGCTGCTCGCCATCGACCGCGCCGACATCGAGCAGTACGTCGCCCATCACCAGCTCACCCCGCGCCACGACAGCTCCAACACCAAGACCACCGCACTCCGCGTCCGTGTCCGCCAACACTATCTGCCCCTGCTGCGCGGCGAACAACCCCAACTCAACCAGATCCTGGCAGCGACCGCCGCCCAGTTGCGCAGCGCCGACGACTTCATCGAGCAATCACTCACGACCGCCTGGGACTCGTTCGCGACCACCGACCAGCACACGGTCAGCATCGACCCGACCGGGTACGCAGCGCTCCACCCCGCCCTCCAGACCGCAGCGCTGCGCCGGGTCATCCACCACTGTGTCGGCTCCCTGCGCGGCTATACCGACGAGCACATCGCAGCCCTGCACAGCGCCATCCACGCCGGGGCGCTGATTGCCCGCCCACTGCCGCTGGGCATCACACTCTCCTGGCGCAACGGGTGCGCAGTCATCCACCGCCCGCTCACCGCACCGGCAGCGTTTGCCCTCAGCACACCGACCCTGCTCACCCCTGGTGTACCGGTCACCCTGTACGCCGCGACGCTCGTCAGCACCCTGCTTCCCAGCGGCGGGGTATCGTCACCGTTGGCGGTGTACATTGACCCCGCGCCGGCCTACACCCTGCGCACCCGCCGACCGGGCGACGTCATCGCCATCGGGCACGGCAAACACCGCCGGGTCCAAGACGTCCTGCTCGATGCGAAAATCCCCGCCCACCAGCGCGCCGATTGGCCACTCTTGTGTGCCGGCGAGATCGTCGTCTGGGTGGTCGGGGTCCGCCTCGATCCGGCGTTTCACCGCGACATCGGTGCTACGCTCCACCTCGCGGTGAGGAGCACCGGTAGCACCCCACCGGATGCGTAACCTCCAAGCCACCGGTGGGATTTTCGCCAAAATATCCATCAAAAATCTGACATCAAAGGTTCGCTTTTCCAGATATGAATAACGCACACAGCGTTTCTGTTTTTCTGTGTCCGCTGCATCTGGTTGTTTTCATTCGACAACCGCATCGGGTACAATACGCACAATTCTAGCCAAGGTGAGACATGCACAACGACATCGCCCACGTCCTACTCAGCGAGGAGCAGCTCAAGAGCCGTATCGCAGAGCTCGGAGCCCAGATCAGCCACGATTACCGCGACCACGAAAACGTGATCCTGCTCGGAGTGCTCAAGGGCTGCACCGTGTTCATGGTCGACCTCGCACGCACCATCAAGCTCCCCGTCGCCATCGATTTCATCGCGACCTCGAGCTACGGCAGCGGCACGCACTCGAGCGGCGTGGTCCGGTTGCTGAAAGACCTCGACATGGACATCGCCGGCGCGCATGTCATCATCATCGAAGACATCATCGACAGCGGCTTGACGCTGCAGTACCTGCACGCCCAGCTCTCGAAGCGCGGCCCGGCCAGCATGCGCATCTGCACCCTGCTCAACAAACCGGCCCGCCGTGACCCGAATGTATCGTTGTCGGTCGATTACCTCGGCTTCGACATCCCCAACGAATTCGTGGTCGGCTACGGCCTCGACTACGCCGAACGCTACCGCAACCTGCCCTACATCGGCGTCCTCAAACCTGAGATTTACACCCACGAATAAGCCAACCGCATCGCACCGCGTCAGCCATCTGCTGACGCGGTGCATTTTGTTAACAGGCGGTGTGCGTTAGAGTTGCATAAGAGTCACCTTTTCGCCATTCTGACGGGTTGCCCTGCGAAAAAACCCGATGATATAATGAAAAAGCTACCGCCGGTAGCGTGTTCCCCTGACCCGCTCCCGGAGCACACCATCCACGGAGTGCCATCTCCTAGATAGCGAAGAGATATGGGCGAAAATCGCTGGCTCAAGAATAGTTTCGTCTACCTCATCATCTTGGTAGCCGCGCTTGCGTTGTTTTTTAACTACTTCAGCAGCACCCAGACGGTTGCCGAAGAAAAAGGTATCTACACCGTGTTGGCCGACGCCAAAGACGGGAAGATCAAGCAAGTCGAAATCCAGGCAGGCAGCAGTGATATCATTGCCACCTACAAAGACGGCTCCAAGACCGTCCGTTCCCGCATCGAAAACGGCGACAGCATCACCACGTTGATGGTCCAAGCCGGCGTCCCTCTCGATTCGGTCGACATCAAAATCGCCGCCGCTCCAGCCTGGGGTGGGTTGTTCAACATCATTTCGGTGTTGCTCCCCGTCATCCTGATGATCGGCTTCTTTGTCTTCTTCATGCGGCAGGCGCAGGGTTCCAACAACCAGGCCATGTCGTTCGGCAAGAGCCGCGCCAAGATGTTCTCGGGCGATAAGCCCAGCGTCACCTTCGCCGACGTCGCCGGTCAAGAAGAAGCCAAGCAAGACCTGAGTGAAATCGTCGAATTCCTCAAGTTCCCCGATAAGTTCTCTGCCCTCGGCGCCCGCATCCCGCGGGGCGTGCTGATGGTAGGCCCTCCGGGTACCGGCAAGACACTCTTGTCGCGGGCTGTCGCCGGCGAAGCCGGGGTGCCGTTCTTCTCGATTTCGGGCTCGGAGTTCGTCGAAATGTTCGTCGGCGTCGGTGCCAGCCGCGTGCGAGACCTGTTCGACCAGGCCAAGCGCAACGCTCCGTGTATCATCTTCATCGACGAAATCGACGCAGTCGGTCGCCAGCGCGGCGCCGGTCTGGGCGGCTCGCACGACGAGCGCGAGCAGACCCTCAACCAGATCCTGGTCGAGATGGACGGTTTCGATTCCAACACCAACATCATCGTCATCGCGGCCACCAACCGACCCGACGTGCTCGATCCGGCACTGGTCCGCCCGGGCCGTTTCGACCGCCAGGTCATCCTCGATGCGCCTGATTTGAAGGGTCGTATCGCCGTCCTGGGTGTCCACACCAAAGGCAAGCCCCTGGCCGACGACGTCGATCTGTCGGTGGTCGCCAAGCTCACCCCCGGATTCTCGGGCGCTGACCTGGCCAACGCCGTCAACGAGGCCGCCATTCTGGCAGCCCGCCGCTCCAAGAAACACATCAGTCAGGTCGAGTTGACCGACGCCGTCGAACGCGTCGCCCTCGGTGGCCCCGAGCGCAAGAGCCGTGTGATGACCGACCGCGAGAAGCTCCTGGTCGCCTACCACGAGGCCGGGCACGCCATCGCAGCAGCCGGCATGAGCAAGTCTCATGCCGTCCAAAAGGTCACGATCATCCCGCGTGGCCGTGCCGGTGGCTACACCCTCTTCTTGCCCGAAGAAGACAGCCTGCGCTACACGACTGCCTCGCAGTTCCACGCCCAGTTGGTCGCCGCCCTCGGTGGTCGCGTTGCCGAAGAAATCATCTTCGGTATCGAGGAAGTCACCACCGGTGCATCGGGCGACATCACCCAAGTCACCCGTATCGCCCGCTCGATGGTCACCCGCTACGGCATGAGCCGTTCGCTCGGTCCGATTGCCTTCGGCGAAAAGGAAGAGATGATCTTCCTCGGCCGCGAAATCAGCGAGCAGCGCAACTACTCCGACGCCGTCGCCAACAAGATCGACGACGAAGTCCATCGCATCGTCGCCGAAGCCTACGAAAAGACGCGCGTCATCCTGACCACCAACCGCGATGTCCTCGACGACATGGCAAACGCACTCATCGAGTACGAGTCCATCGACGGCGAGCGCCTCAAGTCGCTGGTCGAGCGCGTGGGTCGCACCGACGGTGTGGCAACGGCCGCCACCAACTAAACCGCCCCCGCACCGCACAACCCCACACACCTCGCGACGACGTCGCGGGGTGTGTTTTCTGCAGCGCAGCGGATCTTGCCCATGGAGCACCCTGGTCCCCTCCGGGGACTCGGGTCTCCACGGGCATGACGACACTGGTAGGCGGTGCGCTCTGCGCACGGGTTGCGCACTTCACCCACTTCCCCGCGCAGCGCGCGTCGGTACGATTGTCGTCAGCCCATATCACGCGCAGCGCGCGGCGGTTTATATGTCGTCAGCCCCGTGGAGACCTGTCGCGGAGCGCAATGTGCTCCATGGGGCTGACCCACGTCTCCGCTTGATACAGACGCCCAAAACAGGCATTCTTGCAGGTTTCGCCGCACTCCCCTGTGGTATAATGCACAAAACATTCCGTACATTGAGGTGTGTGTTATGTCCGGTCACTCCAAATGGGCCACCATCAAGCGCTCCAAAGGTGCCGCCGATCAGAAACGCGGGCAGCTGTTTACCAAGCTCTCGCGCGATCTGGCTATCGCCGCCCGTGAGGGTGGGTCCGACGACACCGATGCCAACTTCCGGTTGCGCATCGCCGTCGACCGCGCCCGCGCTGCCAATATGCCGATGGACAGCATCAAGCGCGCCGTCGAGCGCGGGATGGGCAAAGGCAACGAATCCCAGCTCGAAGAGCTCTACTACGAAGGCTATGCCCCGGGTGGCGTCGCCATCATCGTCGAAGCCGCGACCGACAACCGCAACCGCACCGCGTCGGATGTCCGCGCTGCCTTTACCAAAATCGGCGGCAACCTGGGTGAAGCCGGTTCGGTCAGCTACATGTTCGAGATGAAGGGCCTGGCGGTCGTCGACCTCAGCGCCGGCAAGGTCAACGCCGACGATGCGACCATGATCGCCATCGACGCCGGCGCAGACGACGTCGTCGACAACGGCGACACCCTCGACGTCTACACCGAGTTCAAGAACCTCATCACCCTCCGCCAAGCCCTCATCGACGCCAAACTCACCGTCACCACTGTCGAAAAGACGATGCGTCCCAAGACGATGATGCAGGCCGACGCCGGCGAAGCGCTCAAGGCGCTCAAGCTCATCGACAAGCTCGAAGACCTCGACGACGTACAGAAGGTCTACAGCAATCTCGACATCACCGACGAACTCGCCGAACAGTTCTCGAATTCCTGAGATGCGGACCATCGGGATCGACCCCGGCACCGCCACCATGGGCTGGGGTGTGGTCGAACAACGTGCAGGCGGGGTGTCGTTGGTTGCCTGTGGCGCCATCACGACCCCCCGGGAACACCCCCAGCCGCAGCGCCTGGCCCAGATCTACACCGAGCTCGTCCAGATTCTGACCACCTATCAGCCACAGAGTGCCGGCGTCGAGGAACTCTTTTTCTCGAAAAACGTCACCACTGCACTGACCGTCGGTCAAGCCCGGGGTGTCGCACTGCTCGCACTCGCCCAGGCCGGGGTCGACATCCACGAATACAAACCGATGTTCGTCAAGCAGACGGTCGCCGGCTACGGCAAGGCCGACAAAGCCCAGATGCAACAAGTCGTCAAACTCACGTTGCGGATGGAAACGATCATCAAGCCCGACGACGCCGCCGACGCGGTGGCAATCGCCCTCTGTCATCTGTATAATGCCCCGATGATGCAGCGCATCGCTGATGCGCGCAGGTCGTAAAGGAGCCCGCGATGAAGCTTCTCATCTTTGTGACCGAAGACGCCGTAGCCGATGCAGCCGTCGACGCCCTGGTCGAACAGGGCTTCCGCGTGACGCGCCTCGCCTCCAGCGGGGGGTTTTTGCGCCGCGGCAACACGACGATTCTGTGTGGTGTCGAAGACACCGCAGTCACCAAAGCCCAGCAGACCGTGGCGACCGCCGCCGAA
>JBJOJU010000214.1:0-7138 GCA_046046485.1 Chloroflexota bacterium
CATGGGCTGTACCGCAGTCACGCAGTTTTCGTTGGGCCTCGTAGAGTGCCCAGTTGGCCGCGACGAACCCGACGTCTTTGTTGCTGTCAGAGTAGCCGATCATGATTTCTTGGACGTTGCCGCGGCGGGTGACGTGTGCCCGGTAGGTGGGGTTCTGCCAGCATGCTTCGATGACGGTCTCGCAGTGCGCGAGGTCTTCGCCGGTTTCGAAGAGCGGCACAATGTCGATCCCGCCGTTGGGCAAGGCCAACACACCGGCTTCGCGGGCGAACAAGAGCACCGTGAGCACGTCCGACACCCCGCGGGTCATCGAGACGATAACCGTCTGGATTGCGCCCGGCGCCAGCTGTTGATTGATGGTCGTGATCGTGCGGAAGGTCTCGACGATTTCGTTGGTCGCTTCGGAATAGGGGAGTTCGGCGGGGATGAGGGGTCGCAACGAGCGGAGCTCGGTCTCGAGGAGTGCGGTCCGCCCGGCTTCGGAGAGGGCAGCGTAGTCTGCAACGACCCCGGCATGGGCGAGCACTTCGGCGAGTGCCGCGGTGTGCCGTTCGCTGTGCTGCCGGATATCGAGCGCGGCAAAGCTCATCCCAAAGACCTCGACCTGGCGGATGAGGTCGTGGAGTGCACCATCGGCGATATCAGCACCGTTGTTGGCCCGCAACGAGTCGGTGAGGGTTTTGAGATCGGCCAGCAGCTGCTCGCTGTCGAGATAGAGGTGCGGGTCAATGGGCTCATGGGGCGTCGGCCACACGGGTCGGTAGTGCTGCGTGTGCTGCAGCGTCACCTGGAGACGGTGGGCGATGATGAGCAGCTTGCGGCGGTACGGCTCGTGCGGGTAGCGCTGGAGGAGGTCTGCAGCGACAGCGGGGAATATCGTCGCGTCGTATTCCAGTGATGCCACCAGCCCGGCGCCGATGGCGACTTGGCGATCCGAAGTGCTCACGCGCCGGCTGAGGCGTCGGGTTTCGGCCGCATAGAACGTCAACGCCGAATGCTGCATCAGGCGGACTGCTTGGATGGTCGTTTCGGGGCGCACAAACGGGTTGCCGTCGCGATCCCCACCCATCCACGACCCGAAGCGCAGCAGCGCCGGTACCCGCCAGTCGTGATGCGGATAGGCCGCGGTCAACGAGCGTTCGAGCTCGCGGTAGAGCCCTGGGATGAGGCGCACGATGCTCTGTTCGAAGTAGTACAACCCGTTCTGGACTTCGTCGATGACCGTGGGTTTGACGACGCGGATGTCATCGCTCTGCCACAGGCTGACGATCTCTTCCCGGGCTGCGGCGATTGTTTCGGGATCGCCCAGATGCGACGGATCGATCGCGACGTCGTCGAGGACCCCGACGAGCCGGCGGAGTTTGTCCAGCGTGGTGCGACGCCGAGCTTCGGTGGGATGGGCGGTGAAGACCGGGCGGATCACGGCATGGGCAAGCCAGGTCTGCAGCACCGCAGCGTCGACACCACTCGCGGCGATGTGGGCGATTGCTTCGCCCACCGATTCACGGGTGGGTTCGTGATTGCGCCGTGCTTGCCGCTCGCGTTCGTTGAGGATCCAACTCCGCTGGAGCTGCTCGGAGAGATTGACGAGCGCAAAGTACGTACTGAAGGCCTTGATGAGGTCTTTCAGCTCGTCGACGTCACAGTGTGCGATATGGTCTTGGAGCTCCGCTGCCCGGCTATCGGTGTGCTGGGCGCGGAGTTCCTTGCTGAGTGCACGGACTTTTTCTTCGCTCTCGTAGGCAGTCTGACCGGCTTGTGTCCGGATGACATCACCCAACAGGTCGCCGAGAAAATGAATAATCGCAGAGAGGCGATCCCGCCCACTGCGATCGTGTGGCTGGGGCATAGAAATGCTCCGTTGCGTCTGGATTCTGAGGCGAGTATACCATACCGTGCTTCAGCGGCGTGTCAGGCACCGTGCGCGTTTCTCATCGTTTCTTGAGGACGCAGCACGTCGGAGCACCGTATAATGGAATTGTTTTACGCAAAAAGAAAAAGGCATGCACATGGGTCGTCGTTTCTACCATTTCATTGCTGCTGCTGCGATGTTTTTAGCTGCCTGCGGCAACTCCGGCGCAGCATTGCCGACTATCCCAGCGGGCGAATCATCCACGCCGATCGCGACCACCACCGGTGACGGCCAGACCACGATTGCATTCGGAGTCTACGACTACGAACGCCAAATCTACGAAACGCTGTTCGAACAATTTGCCAGCGAACACCCCGAGATCTCGGTATTGCTGGTGCCACTCGACGACATCACCCAGACGCAGCCGGATGCAAATGGCAATTACCCGGTCGAATCGACGGCGAGTGTCCTGCGGAAAATCGTGTCGAACGTCGACGTCGCTCCGGGCTTCTGGCTCAACAAAGAAGGCACCGCGGCGGGTCTCGCGCTCAACCTGAAGCCATACATGGACGCCGACACCGGGTTTGACCGCACTGATTACTACCCCGGCGTCCTCGAGCGCTACGGCACTGCCGACACGCTCTATACGTTGCCCCGGGCGTTGAGCGTGCAAGCATTGACGTACAACACGGCGCTGTTTTCAGCGGAAAACATCCCGGCGCCGAAACAAGACTGGACATTCACCGATTTGTTGGCCGCCGCCGAGCAATTGGCGGTCAAGGAAAACGGCAAAGTCTCGCGCTACGGCTGGTACGATTCGACCGGCGGGAATCTGCTTTTCACCTTCTTGCTGGACAAACAAGGGGTGGACATCTTGGCGACCCAGCCCAACGAGCTCCAGCCCAACGACCCGAAAATCATCGAAGCACTCCGCCAATACAAAGACTACGTCGACCGCGGCGTGGTCCTCGGACCCATGAACTACGGCCCGGTGGGAATGGCACGCGAGGGCACGACTTCGAACCCTGCCGATTATGTCGACCCAACCCAACTCATCGCAGAGGGCAGAGTGGGCATGTGGAACGATTCGGCGATCTGCTGTGGTGACCAAGCTGCCGCTGTACCGGTCGACACGGCGCCAGCAGTGATGCCCAATGGTTCGTACATCGACACGATGACGAGCGTCGAGGGGTATCTGGTTTCGAGTGGGACGCGTTCGCCCCAGGCTGCCTGGACGGTCGTCGAGTGGTTGACCCGCCAGATCATCGTCAACGACGCACGGTCGTCGAACATGCCGGGGTATGTGTACGCCCGCAAGTCGTTGAACGAGCAGTTCCCCACCACAGACGACGCCGCTGCTGCCCGGGCGGCGACGTACGAGTACACGGTCGCGCATCTGCCGCCGATGCGGTTCAGCCCGAACACCGAGTTCACCGCGTACTACAGCGTACTCAATGCAACCTGGGCGCTCTTCGAAGGCGAGCCCAAGACGCCCGAGCAAGCCTACCAACAAGCCTACAAAAACCTCCAAGACCAGTTGAATCAGCCGAACGTCACGCCAAGCCCGACACCGGACAACCGGCCGGTGACGGTGGCCACGCCCTCTGCGCAGCAGGCACGACCAGACCAAACGACGATCACCTACGCGGCGTTCGGGGTGGCAGGTTCGGATGCACGCAGGCAGTTGCGCCAGTTCAGCACGGTCGAACCGAGTCTGTTTGTCAAGCTCCTTCCCACCGATACGCTGACGACGACGGTGACGTTTGTCGATGCCGCGTCACGGGCTGATTGTTTCTCGTGGACGCAGAGTGTCCCCACCAGCGACGAAGAAATCGCCGCAGTCGCCGATCTGACGCCGCTGATCGACACCGACGGCGGGGTGGACACCCAAGATATTCCGCAGGCGTTGTACGACATGCTGTCGAAGGACGGCAAACTGTTCGGCTTCCCCTATACCTACATCGGGCGTGGGACCGTCTACTTCCCCGAGCTGTTCGAGAAGCTCGGTCTCGATGCACCGAAAGCAAGCTGGACGCCGGAGGAATTTGTCAAGACGGCGCGCGCGCTCAGCGGCGACGGTGCCTACGGATATTCGTCGATGGGGAATTATCTGAGCGATATCAATTTCTGGGTCGGTCAGTATGGTGGGCAGCTGAGCACGGGCGAGGGGAAAAACCTCCGGGTGACCTTCGGTTCGCCGGCTGCGGTCAAGGCCATCGCGTGGTTCTTGGGGTTATCGAGTACCGAAAACGTCATGCCCAAGCCCGTTTTCTACTACCGCATCGACCAGAACCAGAACGACACCGACCCGAGTTATGAGTTGCAAGCCCAGGGCAAACTCGGCATGTGGTTCGATTCGTCGCTGGGTGGTTTCGACCCTGCCAATAGCCAAGCCGACCCGACGGTCGCCCGCAACCCGACGGCGGCGATTGCCCCGTTGCCCATCGGCCTCGGCGGTGTGCGCAGCGCCGATTTCAACATCAGCGGGCTGTACATTTCGGCGAACAGCCAGAACCCCCAGGCGTGTCTGTCGCTGTTCAAGTACCTGTCGAATCAGTCGGGGACCTTCAACTACGGGTCACTGCCGGCACGGACCTCACAGGCACGCTCCGCGACCTTCGAGACGACCAATTCGTATCTGGCACCGTTGCGCGATGCGATGATCCCGATGCTCGACGGTCCGGCGACCAACAATGGCGCAGCGAATGCGTTCTATTCGTTCGAGGGATACTGGCTCAACCAAGCGCTCGACGAGATTCTGAATAAGAAAGCGGATCCGACGGCTGCGCTGACCAAGGCAGAATCGACGACGAATACCTTCTTGGAGTGTGTTGCGAAGTTGGAACCCAATGCATCGCAGCTCGCCTGTGCAAAGGAAGCGGACCCCGACTACAAAGGCTATCTGACAGACCAGAACCCGGTTCCATTGGGCGTCTCACGCCAAGTGCCGTGACCTTGAACAGAGCGAAGCGCCCGTCGCGGCGGGCGTGTGACCGAGAAATCGTATGAAACAGAGACTCGTGCAGTTGCTTGCCCTTGGGTGCCTGAGCGTCGTGCTCGTGGGGTGTGCCAGCGCCGATACAACGGCGACCGCGACACCCACGGCGATTCCCGCCGACCCGACTCTCGACGAGCCGACCTTCACCGTCGCGAGTGGCACGGTGGAACGGGTCATCAACGACACTGTCGGCACCACCCCGGTCGATTCGGTGCGGATCGGCTTCGGGCGTGACGGTGTGGTCGCGGAAGTCACCGTGAAAACGGGCGATGTCGTCAAAAGCGGTGATGTGCTTGCCCTGCTGCAGCAGACCGAGGCAGACGAAGCACTGCGCAAAGCGGCGGACGAGCTCGACATCGCGCAGAACGAATTCGCGAAAGCGAAAGAGGCGAATGGCAAGCTCGTCGTCTTGCGCCGACGTGCCGTCGCAACAGCGCGCAAACAACTCGAAGCACTGCTGCCGGGCGGCACGAAAGACCTCCTCAAGGCTGCCCAGAAAGACCTCGATGCCAAGATCATCGCGGCACGGACGACCCAAGAAGACGGCAGTGTCACCGTCGAAGATGCAGAATACGCAATCACGACGGCGACAAACGCGTTGGTGGACGCGCAATTGGCCTACAGCAAAGCCTACTGGCACATGGATTGGGTCAAACGATACGGCACGGACCCGCTCGAACCGTTCATTTGGTTCAATATGAAGAAGGTCCCAAATGTCCTCAACGACGAGGGCAAGCGGAACTACGAGAAAGCGTTCATTGCCGCGACCGATGCCCTGCGCAGCGCTGAGCGGGCGGTTCCCGCTGCCCAGCGTGCGTTCACCCGTGCCAAAGAGACGAATGCGACGTCGATCGATACGGCAAACGAAGCAGTCGTCGAAGCCCGGCGGGTGCGTGACGAGCTGTTGAACGGCCAAGAGAATCCGGAGCTCGAGTCGGCCCGTGACGCATTGGAAACGGCAGAACTCGAACTCGAGCTCGCTGAATCCGAGGCATTCAAGACCGAACAGCGCACCCTCGACAGTGCCCAACGTGCCTTCGACAAAGCACAGAAAGACGTCGATGGCGGGCGGCTCGTTGCCCCGCGCGACGGCACCGTCGCATCGTCGAACCTCTTGGCGGGCAACAGTGTCTCGGCGTTTTCACCCTTGGTCGAAATCGCCGACCCGAGCACGATGGAATACCAAGCGATGCTGGGCGCCGATGTGATGAAGTTGCTGAGCGAAGGCCAGAGTGTCGAAATACGACCCGTCGAGCGGCCAGATTTGGTGTTGGTGGCGATTATCCGACGCCTGCCAGCCCCGTATGGCAAAAACGGTGGCGCGGTCAACGACATCGACCAGTCGACCCGTTTCACGGTCGTCGACGACAAAGGGTATGTGCTCGCTCCGAATGCCCATGGCAAATTGAGCATCATCATCGAGCGGCGCGAAAACGCGCTCTGGTTGCCACCCGAAGCGATCCGCAAATTCGGCGAACGGGATTTCGTCGTGGTACGCGACGGGACGCTCGAAAAGCGTGTGACGGTGACCATCGGGATTCGCGGGAGTGATCGCGTCGAAGTCGTCAGTGGATTGCGAGCCGGTGATGTCGTCGTCGGGCAGTAGTCGGTACCGCGGATTCTTGCTGGCGCTGCGGCTGTTGCTGACCGCGACAGCCCGCCGTACGCGTGCGACCCCCACTGCGACGATCGCGGTGATCGTGGCGCTGTGTATCCCGATTAGTCTGGCGGTGATTGTCCCCAGTTATGCCAATGCGGCGGGCGTGCGCATCCTCGCGACACAGATCGAACGCCAAGAACGTCAGACGCAGCGACCCGCACTCGCGCTGCTCTTTCGCGCGGTCCGGGGGACCAAACCGCTCGCCTGGCGGGCAATCCAAGCCGGAGATTCCCTGATCCAGCAGAATGCTGCGGCGTTTCTGCAGATACCCATCGCCCGGATGACGCGGCACATACGGACCATCCCGCTGCCGGTGTTTGCAACGACTGGCGCGACCGATGGGCAGCCGCTGGCGACATTGCCGGTCGCGACGCTCGACGGGGTCGACGATTTGATTCGCATCAGCGCCGGGCGTGCCCCGGTCGCAGGCTCCGACCCCATCGAGACAATGGTCTCGCGGGCATATGCAAACCAGACGGGTCTCAACATCGGCGACACATATGTGGTCAGTGCCAAAGATCGTCTGAGTGCGGTCCAAGTCACCGTGGTGGGGATTTGGGAACCGTTGCCGGGCAAAACATCGGCCTGGCTCTATGACCCCGAAACACTGACGTCGCTGCTGCTGGTC
>JBJOJU010000279.1:0-5610 GCA_046046485.1 Chloroflexota bacterium
ACCGAATCGAATGGCCCTTAGACGAGAAAGAGGACTGCTGTGGCACACGATGCACACACGGCGCTCTGGCCGGAATCGGGGGAGGCTTTTTTCCGCGAGCGCGAGATTCACGTGCAGCGACAGACCGGGCCACACTGTGTGGCGACGAGTCTTGCGATGATCACGGGTGCCAGCCCTGCTGACTTTATCGGGCGCATGAACACGCAAAACCCCGCAACATGGTCCGATGCGCTGGCGGCATGGCAACTGCAGTTGGCATACTGCCCGACCGATGTCCGGCGGGTGCGGCATTACCTCCCGGAGCTCCTCACCCTCGATGATCTCTTCACGTTGAGTTACTACACGACGCGCGACGCAGCTCGCATATTGGCCGAACCGAATGAGCGAGGGTGGGTGACCGGTTCGCATGTGGTGGTGTTGCATCGCGACACCATCTATGACCCTGCGAGTGGCAGCGCCGTCCCCGCACGTGCGCACCCCGGGATTGAGTACCACACCAAGCGCATCTTCCGGGTTGTCCCGCTGGGCTACCCGCGGAAACTCTGAAAACTGGCTGGGTTCTCGAAAACTCGCGGACAAGTGCCGCTGGTGGACATTTCGTTCACTTGACTTCTCATCGCTGTGGGTATTTTTTACCTTCAGCGATGAAAAATCTCTGCACGCACACACGATAACGCCCGCAGGAGTCGCGCGTCGTCCCGCGCATGGGCAGTGATGCTGTGGCGCACGTGGCCGGGCAGCCCCGGCCGTTTTACGGCAAAAAAAACAAACGAAACCAGACCGTCGGTTGCCCAACGGTCTGGTCTGCGCAAACACCGGCTCGGTTATTCGGGGATCTGGAGCGCGGTACGAATCGTCTGCATCAGCTCGAGGCTGGTCGACGGGTTGGCCGGGTTGAGGGTCATGCGAGTCTTGGTGAAACCGACGGCCAAGTTGTGCTCGGGGTCGGCATAGCCAATTGCACCGCCGTAGCCGTCGTGGCCGAAGCAGCTCTGACGTGAGGACATCGTGGGCACGCTCGACCCGAGGATGTAGCCAAGACCGAAGCCCATGTCACGCCCGACCAGCGTCTGGTCCATCGCCCAGCGCTGGACGGTGGTCATATTTGTGACGCGGCGCTGAGGCAAGAGGCGGTGGCCGTTGACGCCGGTGCCCACCAAGCTGGCGTAGAAACGGGCGATCGAACGTGCGCTCGCCATCATGTTGGCGGCGGGGATACAGGCTGTTTGGATGAGCGGATTATTGGCCAACTGCGTCGGGTCGTCGGCCAGGGGCACATCGGCGGGACCGATGACGATGTCGTGGCTGAGGCGGGCTTTACGGGCAGCGTGTTCGGCAGGGACGCCGAAGAAGAGCCCTTTGATGCCCAACGGGGTGCAGATTTCGTCTTGGACAAAACGCGGGAAGGAGCGGCCGTCGATGCGGCGGACGATTTCGCCCAACGGCCAACCATATGTCAGACCGTGGTATGCGGCGACTTTGCCCGGGACGCTGACGGGGGTCATCTCGACGAACAGCTCCATCATCGCCTGCCAATTGGCCATCGTATCGGGGGTGATATCGGCCGGCAAGTCGGGGATCCCGGCGGTGTGGCTGAGGATGTGCCGGATAGTGATACCCTCTTTGCCGTTGCGGGCGAATTGGGGCCAGTAGCGGCAGATCGGGTCGTCGTATTCGAGCTTGTCCTGTTCGGCGAGCAGGTGAATCGCCGCTGCGGTGACGCCTTTGCTGGTTGACCAGACCAAGACGAGGTCATCCGGTGACAGCGGTGTACCGGCGTCGTCGCGGGTGCCGCGAGTGATGTCGATGATCTGGTACCCGTCTTGGTAGACCGAGAGCTGCATGCCTTCTTCACGACCGCTGGCGATGAGTTCGTCCATTTGTTCTGCGAGGCGGGCGCGGAGTGCGTCCATTTCGGGGCCGTTACGCATAAAAATCCTTTCGAGCAGGCAAGAAAAACGTTATTCTTCGGGGATTTCGAGTTCGGCACGGACGGCACGGGCGACGGCCATACTCACGGGAACGGTGTCGTCGCTGTTGACCATGCGGGTTTTCGTCAACGCAAACGCGAATTCATAATCGGGGTCGGCGAACGAGATCGAACCACCCCAGCCACCGTGGCCGAATACGCCCCGGCGCTGCGACATGGCCGACGGAGTGTCGTAGGCGGGGAGCTGGTACCCGAGCCCCATCACCATCACCGCCTGCGCAGTGGCGTCGTGTGCATAGCGCTGGACCATGCGCACCTGATCGACTGCGCGCTCGCTCAGCAAGCGGATACTGCCCACCCCTTGGCCCACCAGCGACGCGTAGACCCGTGCCAACGCCCGGGCGCTGGTCATCATGTTGATGGCCGGCATGCAGGATGTCTGGACGTCGCGCTGATTGGCAAAGAGTGCAGGGTTATCGACCATCTCGGCGGTCCCACAGTGGTCGAGATTCAGTGAGCCATGCACCCCATCGAAGAGGAGCCGCGCGGTGTCTTGTTGGCGGGTAGCGGGGAGTCCGACATGCAGATCCTTGATCCCAAGCGGGGCACAGATTTCGTCTTGGATGTACTGGGTGACGGTTTTTTTGGTGGCACGGCGCAACACTTCACCGACGAGCCAGCCGTAGCTGATGGCGTGGTATGCAGGGACCTCGCCTGGGTGTGAGACGGGAGCCATCTCGGCGAAGCGCCGGCACATCAGCTCCCAGTCGCACATCTCGCTGCGGCTCACGCGGGGCATGTTGGGCAGACCGGCGGTGTGGCTCAGGAGCTGGCGCAGCGTGATGTGGCGCTTGCCGTTGGCACCGAATTCGGGCCAATAGCGCACGACCGTGTCGTCGTAGGCGAGCAGGTTCTTTTGGACGGCGATGTGGACGGCCAGGGCGGTGATGCCCTTGGTCATCGACCACGAGAAGACTAAGTCGTCGGGTCGGAGCGCATTCACGCCCGTGACGGTGCTCGTGCATAGATCGACCACCAATGCACCGCGGTGGTAGGCGGCGACCTGGATGCCTTCTTCGATGCACTTGGTCTTGTAGTCGGCCAGAATCGCCAATACGCGGTTCTGAAGTGTCGGAGACGTCATTGTTTCCCTCCCGAGTCAGCTGCGCCAGACATGGATCAGTGCAGCAGCGACCAATAGTGCCGGAATCAGGCAGAACACAATCGAATAGTCTTGGTCGACGATCATGGAGTTCCTTAGGGGTTAGGAGCGATTCGTTGTCATCTCACGCACCAGGAGTTCGCCGATGCGCACATCGCCGCTCGCCGTCAGATCGATCCGGTCGGCCAGGGCGGTGGGGTAGACCCGCAGCGAACAGACGGTGTACGGGCCGGCGTAGATCTCGACCAACGAATGGTCGATGTAGACATCCAGCGTGAGGGTGTCGCCCACGCTCTGATGGAGGGGGATACGGTAGCTGTCGCGGCTGGTGCCCAGGTTTTCGCTGCTCTGGGCCATGCTGCAGACGAGGGCATTGCCCGTCCGGTCCCAGGTGATCGTGGTGCGTTCGCCGCTGCTGGGGTCGACGCGCACCCCCAGGGACACACGGCTCTCGGCGGCCGCCGTGATCGTCAGACTGACCTGCATGGTGCGGCTGGCGACGTGTGCGCAGAGTTGTTGGGCCTGGGCAACTGTCAGCTGGAGACCATGGGCGAGGGTGGCACCGTGCAGCGCAGCGACTTCGGGGGCGACCGTGTAGGTCATATCACCGGCGTCGTCGAGAGCGAGCAGCCGCGGCAGGGTCATCACGCCCTGCCAGCCGTCGGAGCGGCAGGCCATCTCGCTGCGTTGTTCCTGGCACCAGCCGATCATGACGCGTCGCCCGGACTCGTCGGTGAAGCTCTGTGGTGCATAGAAACTCACCCCGTGATCGACCATGTTGCGCTTGGTGGGGTGGAACTTCGTGCCGTCGAACGCGCCGCTCATGTAGATGACCCGGCGCATCGGCAGCGGCGAAGTGATGAAGACGTGGCGGCCGTTGCTGGCGAAGAAATCCGGGCATTCGTAGAGTTGTTCGTTGACGCGGTCGTCGGACTGGATCATGCGACCCAGATACTCCCACGACAGCAAGTCTTGGGAGCGGAACAACGGTGCCACTGCGTGGGTGCCGTCGCCCGAACCCAACACTTGATACCAATACGTGCCGTCGTGCCACATCGTGTGGTCACGGAAGTCGTAGACCAGGTTGTCGGGGAGGGCTTTGATGACGGGATTACTCGGCTCCTTGCGGAACGAGCGCATCGTGTCGTCGGCATAGGCCAGACACGGCAATTGGTCGGGGCTGTTGACCCCGGTGTAGACGATGACGGGTTGACCGTTGTGCACAATCGCGCAGCCCGAAAAAACACCGTCTTTGTCGTAGGGAGCATCGGGTGCCAATGCAAGCGGCAGGTCTTCCCAGTGCATCAAATCGCGGCTGACGGCGTGCCCCCAGTGCATCGCACCCCAGACTGCGCCGTGGGGATTGTGTTGGTAGAACAAGTGGTATTCACCGCGCCACTGGATGAGCCCGTTGGGGTCGTTGATCCACCCTTGGGGAGCGGTGAAGTGGTAGCGCGGCCGATGCGGGTCGTTGCGGAGCGGAGCACGCGTCGTCATGTCAATACCTCGATGTGCGGTGTAGCATCATAGTACCAAAAAATGCGTCTGAATCGGATTATGATGCACGAAACGCGCGCACATAGGTCTCGACAGCGTCGTGCACGAGGACACGGTACCCGAGCCGGTGGTAGACGCGGTGCGCACCGCCGTCGTGGAGTGCAAATAAGTACGGGACAGCGCCGTTCGCAGCGATGTGTGCAGTGACATGCCCGACCAAGGCCGTAGCCAGCCCCTGGCATCTGGCGTCAGGGTGGACAAACACGCTTTCGACTCGCCCGAGCCCTGCGTCGATGAAGCTCAGGCAGCGACCCACGGGGTGCTGATCGACGCTGATCAACCATGCCGTGACGCGGGAATCAGCGATTTCGGCACGGCGCAGGCGAGCCATGATTTCGGGTGGGGTATAGGGATCGGGCTCGTGTAACGCTGCCCACGCAGCAGCGTCGGCGTCGCAGTCCACTCGAGAGACGACACCGCTGCCGACCACTGGTGCGGCGTGGGTGCACGTCATCAGGTCGACGACATCCCAAACTGCATCATGCATGCGCACGAAGCCCGCTGCACAGAGATCACTGTGGAGCGTGTGCGGGCGTGCGTCGGCGTCGCGATAGACAACTGCCGGGCGTGCGTCTGCATCGGCCTCGGCGATAATCGTTGACACGAAGCCCGTGACGTGCTCCGGATGCAGTCGAATCAGCCCGACGTGGTTGGGGTCGTACCGCCCTGCTAGATCCGGGTTGCGGTAGGAGCACCAGCCGTCGTGAACAGACGGGCTGCTCATTGTCCCGAAGTAGACGGCATCGTGCGCCCAGATGCGTGCCCGCAGCTGTTGGTCGTCGTGCATCCTAGAGCCCCGAGACATGTGCGAGCTGCCCGACGCCGGCGGTGATCGCCATGCCGATGACGCCGCCCAAGACGATGCGCAGCGTCGTCTTGCCCATCGATGCCCCGGCGGTGCGGGCGCTCAAGACACCCGTCAACACCAACCCCAGCAACGACACGACGACGATGGCATAGG
>JBJOJU010000011.1:0-17499 GCA_046046485.1 Chloroflexota bacterium
GAGCACGCCGAGCAACACACTGCCGAGTTCTACAAGGGCTTGGTCAAGCGGTTCGCCACCTACGGCCTCAAAATCTATCGCATCACCAATCTCGGTGTGCATAATTCGCCCGAAATGACGCTCAATTTGCCCGGGCGCGACGCGAAAATCGAAGAATTTATTCGTTTTATCCGTAATTTGGGTGCCGCGGGCATCAAGTACAACACCTACGCCCACATGGGCAACGGCATCTGGACGACCGGACATGTTCCCGGGCGTGGCGGTATGTCGTCGCGCATGCTCGACATCACCAATGCCAAAGGCTACTGGGCCGGCACCGTCTACGAGGGGCCGCTGACGCACGGGCGCCGCTACACCGAAGACGAACTGTGGGACAACTATACCTACATGATCAAGCGCATCGCCCCGGTCGCCGAAGAAGCTGGGGTGTTCATCGGGATCCACCCCGATGACCCGCCGGTCTACGACCTGGGTGGCATCCCGCGCTGCATGTTCGGCAACTTCAATGGCTACAAGAAAGCCATTGAAATCGCCGACAGCCCGAATATCGGTGTGTGTCTTTGCATCGGCTGCTGGCTCGAAGGGGGCGAAATCGGCATGGGTTCGTCGGTGACCGAGGCCATCGAGTACTTTGCCAGCCGCAAGAAGCTCTTCAAAGTCCACTTCCGCAACGTCACCAACCCGATGCCCGAGCCCTGGGTCGAGACGCTCATCGACAACGGCTACCAGAACATGTACGACGTCATGAAAACGCTGCGCAAGGTTGATTTCGACGGCTGCATTATCCCCGACCATATTCCCGCGTTTGTGGGTGGTCCCAAGGTGGGCACCGCGTACAGCATCGCCTATATGCGGGCGTTGATCCAGGCGGCGAATCAGGAACACAACGAGGTTAAGGGTTAAGGGTTAAGGGTTAAGGGTTAAGGGTTATAGGTTGGTTTATTTGTTATACGAGAGGGGCGCATTGCAATGCGCCCCTCTCGTGCAATGCGCCCCTCTCGTTCGTCGGTCCTGTGCGAACCTTTCACCCTTAACCTTTAACTTTTCACCAGATTACGGTGTCCAGATCGTGCCGTCGGGCCAGCGTGACTGGGTCCATTCGACGACGCGGTTCTCGGCGGGGTACTTGGCCGCTTTGGCTTCGTCGAAGTCGACGCCCCAACCCGGGTTGTCATTGACGTAGACATAGCCGCCGTGGACCTCGGGGCAGCCGGGGAAGACCTCGTACAGGTTCGGGCCGAAGTTGATGACCTCTTGGATGCCGAAGTTGCGGCTCGACAAATCGAGGTGCACGTTGGCGGCATGCCCGATGGGCGACACGTCACCCGGCCCGTGCCAGGCGGTGCGGATGCCGAATTGCTCGGCGAACGCCGCCAACTTGCGCGCCGGGGTCACGCCGCCGATCGCCGAGACGTGCGAGCGGATGTAGTCGATGAGCTGCTCGCTGATGAGTGTTTTCCACTCGGCGGCGTTGACGTGCAGCTCGCCCATCGCGATAGGCGTCGCACACTGCTCACGGATACGACGGAACCACTCGATCTGGTCCGGCGCCAACGGATCTTCCAAGAAGAAGAGGCGATACGGCTCGACCGCTTTCGCCATGCGCACGGCGTCGATCGGGGCGATGCGCTCGTGGATGTCGTGCAGCAGAAAGAGATCGAAGCCGATTTTCGAGCGGATGTAGTCAAACATACCGGGGATCGATCGCGCATAGACATCGGGCTGGTAGTAGGCACCGGGGAAGGTCGACTCCAAGTTGTCCATGTTGCGCATCCGATGCGTCGCCTGGGGCGAATCCTTGGTGGGCACCGCGTTGGCACTGGTGATGTCTTGGATGCGGCCACCGTAGCCGCCCATCTGACAGCGCACGGCCAGCGCGCCGCCTTCCTTGTACTTGATGACGTTCTCGAGCACTTCCTGGGGGTCACGGCCGTCGGCATGGCGATAGACCATGGCGCCTTCGCGGCACTTGCCGCCCCAGAGTTGGTAGACGGGCATGTTGGCGATTTTGCCTTTGATATCCCACAGGGCCATGTCGACACCGCTGACGGCGTTGTTCAGCACTGGCCCGTTGCGCCAGTACGAATTCACCATCATCATCTGCCACATATCTTCGCTGTTGCGGGGGTCGCGGCCGATGAGCAACGGCTCGAGGTAGTCTTCGACGGCCTTGACGACCAGCGTCGCCCGCTGTGTAAAGGTGGCGCAGCCGTAGCCCACCAGCCCTTGTTGATCGGTTTCGACCTTGACGACGATGATACCGATGCCGTCCGGCGCAGTCAGAAACGCTTTGACACGCGTGATTTTCATGGGAACAATCCTACTCCGTTGTACAGGTACCCGTGCCTAACTCCACAACCGATCCCAGCTCCCGGCCGTGTCCCACTCGGGGGTCGGCTCGAAGAAGCCGCTGCCCTTGACCAGATGCTCCTTGACGACCTCGAGATTGACCTCGAAGCCCAGCCCCGGGCCGTGGGGCACTTCGATGTAGCCGTTCTGGATGACCGGGCCACTGCGACCGGGGATGGTCACGAAATCGCTCCAGAACGGCTCTTCGGAGAAGTGGTGTTCGAGGGCGATGAAGTTCTCGGTGGCCGCGGCGCAGTGCACACTGGCCAACGTGCTGACCGGCGTACCCGCCATGTGCAGTGCCATCGAAATCCCCCGCTCGCCGGCGTAATCGCCGATGCGCTTGGTTTCGACGATGCCGCCGCTGGTGGCCATGTCGGGGTGGATGATGTTGACGCCCCGCGCATCGATGAGTGGCTTGAAGCCGTCGAGCGCGTAGATGTCTTCGCCGGTACACACCGGGGTGTGCAATTCGCGCTCGAGCTGCACCCACTGGTCGGTGTGTTGCCAAGGCACCAGGTCTTCGAGCCAAGCCAGGTTATAGGGCTCGAGCGCTTTGCCCAGCCGGATACAATCATCGACGCCGATGTGCCCGAAGTGATCGGCCGCGATGGGCACTTCGTAGCCCACCGTCTCGCGCACCTGGGCGACATATTCGACGATCATGTCGAGCCCCTTGGGGGTGATGCGCACGTGGGTGAACGGGTGCTGCAGCGTGTGCAGGTTGAGCATCTTGTCGAAGTGCGTCTGGTCGCCCGTGGGCAGCATACCCGCCGGGTACGTCAGTGCACCGGGCACGCCGATGAGCGGTTGGATGCCCACGTCCATTTTCAGCATCGTGTAGCCCCACGAGATGCGTTCTTTGAGCTGTTTGCCCATCGACACACCATCGGGTTCGTTGGGGGTGTCACAGTACATGCGGACGCGATCGCGGAACTGACCGCCGGCCAGGGCGTGCGCCGGCACGCCGTAGGCCTTGCCCGCCAAGTCCATGATCGCCATTTCGACCCCCGACACACCGCCGCCCTGGCGGCCGTGGTGGCCGAACTGCTTGATTTTGCGGAAAATGCGGTCGATATTGCAGGGGTTTTCACCCAAAATGCGCGACTTGAGCATGAGCGCATACTTAGCCGACGCCAGGTCACGTACCTCGCCCCATCCGCTGATGCCCTGGTTGGTGTCGATGCGGATAATCGAAAAATGCCAGTGATCCCAGCCCACCGTGGCGATCCGCATGTCGGTGATGCGCAGCTGACTGGGGGCGGATGAGCGACGCACGTTGTCTTCGGGGCGTGTGCTCATTTGTTGTTCGCCTTTTTCCATGCCTGATAATCGGCTTCGATGTCATCGCGCCAGGTGGTCACGTCGATTTCGCCGCTGGTGTATTTGCCTTCTCCGATGCGCATTTTGCCGAATTCGTCGCGCACGCGGATATTCTCCGACTCCTCGACGACTTCTTTCACCAAATGCGGCGGAATCACGATGATGCCGGTGGGCGTGCCCAAGATGATGTCGCCCGGCAAAATCGTCACGCCGTCGAGATTGACGGGGATGTTGATGCCCAGCAACGTCACATCGGCGATCGCCGTCGGGTCGAACCCGCGTACGTAGAAGTTGACGTCTTCGAGCGTCACCAAGCCGGCCAGGTCGCGCACACCACCGTGGATGACAGCTCCGGCGTGCGTGCGCTTGGCGACCGCGGTGCCCAGGTTGTCACCGACCAGCGTGCCGTCTTTGATTTTGCCCATCAAATCACAGACCAGGATGTCGTTGCGCTCGAGCTGCTCGATGATCCACGAATTCTGGCCACCGATTTTGCCGCGACCGGCAGCGATGCCCGAGTCCTGGATGGCTTTGTGGAAGTCGGGGCGGTGAGGCACAAAGGCCGACGTCACGGCCCGCCCGACGGTCACTTTACCCGGGTGCGTCTCTTTCCAGTTGCCCACGAACTGCAGGTTGTAGCCGTGGCGGCGCAGCGTGCCCCAGGCTTCTTCGGTGGTGACGAGCTTCATGCGCTCGATGTAGTCATCCGGCACTTTCGGGCGGCCGTCGGCGAAACGCTCGAACGGGTTTTCGGCGGTCAAGGCAATCAAGGCATCACGGTCGGGTTGGACATTCCACGGCATGGTCTGAGCCTTTCTCGTGCGCTATCAATGAACCCAATGCAGCAAACGCGCTGCCTTGGAGCAGTCATACATACCCGTATGCCCCGGCAATTCGCGGGTCATGGGGACATTCGGCCACCACTGTTTGATGAGGGCCTCGGTCGGTTCGGCCATCACCGTCGTCGGCGACACGATATAAAACGCCTCGTGCCCGACATAACTCGCCTGGAGGAGCCCCAGACACGCCCGCGCAGCAGCCTCGGGCATGGTGTATGCCCACAGCTGCTTGGCGTTGATGTCGGTGTTGCGGTTGGCCATTGCTTTGGCCGTTTCGAAATCGGGCACTACCCAATGGAAGCGCAGCGACGCGATCGTCATGTCTTCGTAGCGCCGTGCGATCGAGTCTGCCTGGCGTTCGCAGATCCACTTCGACAAGCTGTAGGGGTCTTCGCTGTACGAGGGGTGTGTCTCGTTCAAGGGGAAAAAGTCGTACTGCGGCCAACGGCTGTAGACCGCGCCGATGGCGTTGATACTCGACGCCTGCACGACTTTCTTGATCCCCGCGTTCGCCGCCGCCAATAGTGCGTTGTAGCTACTGGTGACGTTGTTGTTGTGCACCACATGGTCAGGGTGCTTGCCCGGTGCCGGGATCGCCGCGAGGTGGATGAGCATCTCGTACCCGGCGATGGCGTCGGCAAACGACTGATAGTCCGACAATTCGGCGTTCACATACTCGACACCGTCAGGGATGCTCCCCGCCGGTGGGGCGACGCGGTCGATGTTGCGCACCGTGTGCCCCTGCGCCACCGCCTGCGCAATGACGTGTTTTCCCACCGTGCCGCTCCCACCCGTGATCGCTATCCGCATCGTTCCTCCGTCCATTCAGAGAAAAATCGCGTCACTCGGCTTTTTGGCCGTAGGTCACTTCGCGCAGACCACGGATATAGCCGATGGCGTAGAGACGCCCAAACGACGAGTACCCGGCGTTTTCGTTGCTGTCGCCGGCCACCGTGGGCACATGGTCAGGGCGCAGTACGCCTTCGAACCCGATGTCCTTGTAGGCCTGCATACAGGCGGCCATGTCGGTCTTGCCGGCGTCGTGCCACGACTCTTCGAATTTGTCTTTGTTGCCGATGACGTCGCGGAAGTGCACAAAGAAAATCTTTTCCTGCTTGCCGAAATGACGAATCGTCCCGGGCAGGTCGTCGGTCATCAACGTGAAGTTCCCCTGGCACATCGTGATACCATTCACGGGGCTGGGGATCATGTCGATGAGGCGCTGGAAGTTGTCGACGGTGCGCATGATGCGCCCCACGCCGCGGATGGGCGAACGCGGCGGGTCGTCGGGGTGCATCGCCAACTTGACGCCCGCTTTTTCGGCGACGGGGACGATGCGCTTCATGAAGTACTCGAGGTTGGTCCACAGTTCTTCTTCACTGATAGGCCCGTACTCGGTGTTCGGCGCGTCGACCATCAGGCTGTGGTCGTAGCTGGTGACCACACTCCCGCCGCGCGACGGGGTCGTCGTGGCCGTGCGCATCCAGTTGAAGTCGGTCATCCACTCGTAGCACCACACGGGAATCCCCAAGCGGCCCATGTTTTCGATGAGGGTGCAGGCGACGTCGATTTCGGCGTCACGACCAGGCAGCCCACGCTTGGCGAGGTTGAGGGGCGGGCGGGCTTCGATGACGCCGAGCTTGAAGCCGGCGGTCTCGTACTTCTGCTTCATCCGCAGCAGGGGCAAATAATCACACGGTCCGTCGCTCCCGTTCATCGGGTCGCCGAAGGGCAACCCGCCCACGGCGTAGTCGACGCCGCACTGCTTGGTCAGGGTCCACAACATCGACGGAGTCGGGGGCAAAAACTCTGCAATCTTGATCACGTCATGCTCCTTTGCGCGTCTGATCGAGTGTCACAGTCAACTGCCACGCCCGGCTGGCACCGGGTGCAAGCGTCGCAGCGGTGTCGGTCTTCGTATACGCGTCGGCGAGTGGGTCGTAGACGCCGATGGCCGGTTCGATGCCCATATTGTAGTACGGGCTCCCCCCATCGGCGGCCCAGGCACCTGCGTTGAACCAAATAGCCAGCTGGGGGACCTCGCTGGTCTGCCAGCTGAACGAAAAAGCCCCATCCGACGCCTGCAAGCGCGCATACCCACGGGGCAAATGATCGCTGTAGAGCTTGATGCCGTAGGCGACCGCCGGGTCGGGGAGGTGCCCCAGGTCGAGGGTCTGCGTGGGGGTGGGCTGCAGCGCGGTCGCCGGCTCACTCACCAGCGCACCGTCGGCAGCGAGGCGAAAAAATGTCGTCCCTGCTGGAGTTTCGACCGCCATCCCGGGCTCTATGGCAAGCAGCGGGTGGGCGCACCAGATCCAATGCAATGGTGCGTCGGCGTCGTTGGTGACCCGGTAGTCGCAGGTGATGGTCGCTGCTTCACCGATGGTCAACGTGCGCTCGAACGTATACGGCAGGTTGATCCCGCGCCACCGCGTGTGGATCGTGGTCGTGTCGGCATTTTCGCTGACACTCGTCGCCGGTGCTTGGCACCACAACTCGCCGTGATCAGCTAAAAACACCCCCTGCCAGGGGTCGGCTGGGTAGGCGCAGGTGCCCACGGTGGGGAAGCATTCGTCCCAGCCGCCGGTATCAGCGCTGGTCACATAATTGGCGGTGTGGGGCACGACGGCGTACGGCATGCGCGGGTGACGCCAGAGCCACTGGCGACCGGTATGCAGGTCGCTGATGCCGGCGATTTTCCCACCCAGCTGGGGGATGTACTCGAGGCAGAGGTGATCATTGCGGATTTCGATGCGTTCGTACCCGTCGGCGGGTATGTAGGTGCGCTGGGTGGGCATCAGGCTCCTGCCATGACGTCGGTCGTGTCGAAGACGACCTGTGTGAAGCGCTCGGGGATATGGTTGTCGTTCGAACCGACCTTGCCCCAACTCCAGGCGGCCGGCTGTGTCGGTTGTTGGCCCGACAGCAACAGCTTCTGGAAGCGCCCGAAGAAGATGCGCCACTCGTCGCCGTTCTGCGGCGGCAACGAACGCCCGTCGGCGAGGTGCTGCATGCCGGCCCACGGGAAGGCGATTTCGACGGACCAGCCGCGGTCGATGGTCGTCGGGTCGTTGATGGTGCCGTCGACCCAGACGGCCGATTGCAATCCGGGCAGGTCGTAGTCGCGGTAGGCCCAGCGCAAGCCACGGGGATGGGTACCTTTCCAAAAGTACGCACCGGTGCGGTCGTGGTTACCACCGAACAAGATGGCTTGGTGATCGTGGACGTCGAATTGGGGCGTGTCCCAGACGCCGCCCTTCTTCCAGGCATCTTGCCAGATGAAAAAGACTTCGTAGACCGTGTTGCGGGCGTTGATCTCGAATTCGTAGTAGGCGTCACCGCCGTCGATAAAGACTTCGACGTCGTTTTCGAGAAAAACCAGACTATCGCGTTGCGCCTGCAGCGCAACGACCTGCGGCTCTTCGACCCAAAAGGCGACGTAGAGCGCTTCGTCGTCCCACACCGCAGCCGAACGCGTGTCGTAGAGCCCCGGCGCCCCCGAAATCATGTCGACGAAGCGCGGGGATTTGGTGGCGCGCTGCCAGACCGGGCAGGCGGCCCGACCATCCATGGCCGGTTTCTGCGTGGTGCGTTGGCAACGATATGTCAGCCGATCATGCGGGGACCAATCACTGACGAGCATGGAACTTCCCGTTCATAACAAACAGGGCGCACCCACGTGCGCCCTGTACCACCCGTTGACTAGACCGGCAAGACGTCGGTCAGCTGCGTCGCCGGCAAGACCGGCTGTGCCGCATGCAACACACACGAGGCGACCTGGGTCGGGCCGACGCGGTAGAGCGGCGGGATTCCGGTCGCGCACGCCGGCCCGGCGTGCGGGCAGCGCGGGGCAAATCGGCACCCAGCGCCGGCTTTGTCCCCGACGTCCGATTCTTTGACCATCAGCCCGTCGGTGCCCCAGCGGCGATCGAGCTCCGGCCACGGGATGGAGTCGATGAGCAGCTTGGTATACGGGTGCTCCGGCTGCTGGATGACGGTCTCGACGTCACCGGCTTCCATCACACCGCCCTTGTAGAGCACCACGATCGAGTTGGCGACGTGGTAGGCAGTGGTCAGGTCGTGGGTGATGTAGACAATCGACACGCCGTGGTCGCGGTGCAGCCCACGCAGCGACTCGAGAATATTGGCGCGCAACGAGGCATCGACCATCGAAACCGGTTCGTCGGCGACCAACACCTTGGGCTTGAGCAAGAGTGCCCGGGCCACGTTGATACGTTGGCGCTGCCCGCCCGAGAGCTGGTGGGGGAAGCGCCCGAGGATGTCTTCGGGGCGCAGACCGACTGCTGAGAGCGCTTCTTCCATTTTGTGGCGGGCGTCCTGCTTTGACTTCGCCAGCTTGAAGCGCTCGATGGGCACCGTCAACAGATGGTCGACCGTATAGAACGGGTTAAACACCGCAAACGGGTCTTGGAAGACCGCTTGGACCTCGCGGCGGTACATCAGGCGTTCCTCACCGCGCAGGTTCTTGATGTTTTTGCCCTTATAGAGGATCTCACCCTTGGTCGGCTCGATGAACCCCAACAACAGCATGGCCAACGTGGTCTTGCCGCTGCCCGATTCACCGGCGACGGTCATGATCGTGGGCGAGCCTTCGTCGAGCACCATCGAAAAATCTTGCAACGCCGTCGTGCCCGCTTCCGAAAAGTAGCCGCGGGTATAGGTCTTTGTGACGTTGCGGAATTCGAGCAAATGAGTCACTGGCGTGCCCCTTCCGTGTACAGATGGCAAGCGACCAACCGACCGCCGTGGTCTTCGACCGGCGGCACCGTGGTTTTACACTGCTCCATGGCTTGGCCACAGCGGGGGTGGAAGGCGCAACCACTGGGGATGCGCAACAACGACGGTGCCAACCCGGGGATACCCTGGAAGACGCCTTTGTTTTTGAGGTTGGGCAAACTGCGGATCAACGCCTGGGCGTAGGGGTGCATCGGGGTCGTGAACATGTCGCGCACCGTGCTGACCTCGGTCAGGCGGCCGGCGTACATCACGGCCACCTTGTCGACAAACTGGGCCATCAGCCCCATGTCGTGCCCGATGAGGATCACCGCGGTGCCGATTTCTTTCTGGACCCGGTCGATGGTTTCCATCACCTGCCGCTGCGTCACCACGTCGAGGGCGCTGGTCGGTTCGTCGGCGATGATGACCTTGGGGCGCAGCAAAATCCCGATGGCGATACACACGCGCTGCTTCATGCCGCCCGACAATTCGTGCGCATACATGTCGTAGACGTTGCGTTTGAGGTCGACCGACTCGAGCGACTGCTTGGCGCGCTCGATCATCGCGTCCTTGGGCATCTCGGGGGCATGCGCCTTGATAGCGTCGACCATCTGCGCGCCGATGCGCATGACGGGGTTGAGCGAGTTCATCGCACCCTGGGGGATGTACGAGATGCGGCTCAGACGCGCGTTGCGCATTTCTTCTTCGGTCAGCTGCATCAAATCGACGCCGTCAACCGTGACCGAACCGCTTTCGATCCGCCCAGGAGCCTTGATCATCCGCATCATGGCCAAAGCCATGGTGCTCTTGCCCGAGCCCGATTCGCCCACGAGACCGAGTTTTTCACCCGCCTGCAGGTCGAGATTTACCTTGTTGAGTGCCGTTGCGCGCCCCAGATCGGTGTAATACGAAACCTGGAGATCGCGTACCTGCAAAATTGCTGACATTGCTTACTCCGTTTTCCGTATGCGCGGGTTGGCGAGCTCGTCCATACCCATGTTGATGAGCGCCAACGAACTCAAGATGAGCACCATCGCCAGCGCCGGCCAGATCGGCCACCACCACCAGCCATTGAAGAACGCCCCTTGCGACTGCGCGCCCCAGATGAGGTTGCCCAGCAGCGGCTCACGCAAGGGCCCGAGGCCGACGATGGCCAAGTAGAACGACGAAAAGACGCCGTTGAAGACCTGGCTGACGAACGCTGCAGCGATGAAGGGCAACAGATTGGGCATGATTTCGCCGAAGATGATGCCGCCGTTGCCCACGCCCGAGAGCTTGGCGACCGACACGAACTGGCGCTCTTTCATCGACAGCACCTGTGAACGGATCACGAGGGTCGGCGCCATCCAGGCTAACATCACGACGATTCCAGCCATGGTGAAAATCGTCACGTCGCGTTTGTCGAGCGACGCCGCGATGATGATCTGGATCATGAACACCGGGATGGGCGTCAGGATCTGACAGATACCTTTGATGATGGTGTCGAAGAGCCCACCGAAGTAGGCCGACGTGAAGCCGAGGATCACGCCGATGAGCGTGCCGGCGGCACCCGACAGCACACCGATGAGGGCGGTCTGCCACAGGCCACGCACCATGGCCGCGTACATGTCGCGCCCGAAGAAGTCACTGCCCAAGGGGAGCTTGCCCGGCCAGTTTTCGATGCTGAAGTCGAGCAGACCCGGCGGCTGCTTCGAGCGCACCGACAAGGGGAAGGCGTGCTTCGAATCGACAGTGAACAACCCGGTCACCGTGAACAGAATCAAGAACAACAGAATCAGGATGCCCACCAACAAGCTTTTGTTGCGGCGCAGATAGCCACGGATCAGCTTCCAACGACTCGGTTGGATCGGGGGAGCAGCGGGAGAAGTCATCGTCGTCATCTGGTGCTCCTCGTTATTGTTTGATGCGCGGATCGAGCAGCGGATAGAGGAACTCGACCAACACCATCAAGGTCGCCACCGCCATCGTGATGAACAACACGATGCCGTAGATGACCAAAAAGTCGTTCGACTGGATCGCCTGCTGCAGCTTGGAGCCCAACCCGGGCAGCGCGTAGAGGCTTTCGACCACCGCGCCCGAGGTGATGATGCTGCCCAGTGCCAGCGCAAAGCCGGTCACCTGCGGCAACAGTGCGTTGCGGAGGTAGTAATCGCGGAAAATCACCGACCCCTGCAGGCCTTTGTGTTCGGCAAAATTGACGTAGTCTTCGCCCTGGATGGTCACACCCATGCCGCGCATCGAAAGGACCCAGCCACCGACCGAGCCCAGGATGAGCGAAATCGCGGGGAGGACCTGGTGCCAGACCACGTCGAGGAAGAACGAGAACGACCAGTCCGGTGCGATACCCGTCGAATATGCTTGCCCGAGAGGGAATATTTGCAACTTAAACGCCAGGCCGAACAGCAAGAAAATCGCTAACAGCACCGGCGGGATGCCCATGAAGAGCACAAACGGGGTCGCCAACGAGCGCATCCACCCTGGTGACTTCGGCCACGCTGCGATGGCACCGAGGAGGTTGCCGATGACAAACGACAGGATCGAAGAGACAAACAGCAGGGCAATCGTCCACGGCAGAGATTCCGAGATGATGTCCATCACAGTTTTGGGGAAGCGATTGAGCGAAACGCCGAGGTCGAGACGGGCAATACTACCGATGTAATCGAAGTACTGGACGATCAACGGTTTATCGAGACCGAACTTTTGATTGTACGAAGCGACCACTTTTTCGAGGTCGCCCGCCGAAAACCCACCGGTGCGTGCCAATTCGGCGAACCGCTCACGGATCGGGTTACGATCGGACAAACGGGGGATAAAAAAGGTAATAGTCGACGCCGACCACACGACGAGAATCAAGAAGCCGATGCGTCGCAAGATAAGACGTAATCTCACAGTACTCTCCTTGGCTACAGCCAGTGGGTAGTCAACGCCCTCGTTGTGGCGAGTACTTTCATCGTTGTGTTGTCGAAAACGGTGAAAACGAGAGGAGGGGAGGGGATGGAAACCGTCCGGCGTCTGTACAGACGCCGGACGGAAGCGGTCAGAGACTAGTTACCGGCCTTCTTGAGGTTGCCGATGACCAGCGGTGACGTCTGGGCCCAGAAGGCACCGTTGACGCCGCCAGCGATGTTGTCAGCCGTCGGCCAGTTCACCCAGTACGTCTGATTGTACGGGATGCGGTGGAGCCACTGGATGACCGGAACGTCGATCTGGTCCTTCCAGTAGATTTCCATGGCCTGGGTTGCCAACTCGGTGAACTTGGGATCGCTGGAACCGAGCGGTGCCATTTCGTCCAAGATCTTGTCGTAGTCAGCGTTGATGTAGCGCGAGAAGCGGTTGCCACCCGAGGTGGTGCCGATTGCGGCGCTGTAGCGGCTGTGGAAGAGCTGCAATGCGGCTTCCGGATCGCCCAACGAGGCGCCGTGACCGAACATGTACAGGCCGTCCTTACCGTCGGCCATGTTCTGGTATGCGTCGGAACCGAAGTTCACGTCGGCATCGAAGCCGGCGGCCTTCAACATTTCGACCAACACCGGAACGATGTCGCTGTGGATGCCTTCGAAGCCGTTGATGACGGAGTTAACGGTCTTGCCGTCCTTCTCCCACAAGCCGTCAGCGTTCTTGGCGAAGCCGGCTTCGGTCATCAACTTCTCGGACTCAGCCAAGTCGAACTTGCGGGGCTGGTACTTCTCGACCAGGGCTTTGACGCCCGGGGTGTCGACGAACTTCTGCAAGCCCGGGTACAGCGGGAACGGATAGATGGTGGTGACCTTGGCGCCTTCGTAGATGATTTCGTCGATCTTGTCGCGATCGATGGCCAAGCTCATCGCACGGCGGACGCGAACGTCGTTGTACGGTGCAACCTGGGTGTTCATCCACAAGCTGTTCGGCCACCAGTCGAGGTACCCGTACGGCGGGTTGCTACCCGTGTGCGTGGTGACCTTGGCGTTCTGCTTCAAGATGTTGCCGATGACCGAGGAGCGCATGTCCAGGGTGGCATCATACTCGTTGTTGACGACCTTCTGAGCGACGACGTCCATGTTCTGACCGACCGTGCCACCGATGTTGGTGATCACGACGCGCTTGACTTCCGGCATGCCGATGCGGCCAGCCGCAACAGCCCACCAGTCGGAGCGCAGGTCGAGAATCTTCTGGTTTTCGTCCCAGAGAACGACGTTGTAGCCGCCCGAGTGAGGCATGTCCAGCCCACCGGCGAACTCATTGACGTCGGCCTGTGCGCTCAAGATGTGTGCCGGAACGATCGGAATACCGGTGTCGAACTTCAACATCAGCACTTCGAACGCAAAGCGCGGTGCCGGGATCTTGAAGGTCACCACAGCGGTCAAATCGTCCACTGCCTTGACTTCTTTGACGTACTGGTCGAACTGGGCATGGTACGCCAGCTTTTCGTTCTTCATCTGGCCTTCGAAGGTGAACACAACGTCCTTCGAAGTAACGGCAACACCGTCGCTCCACTTGGCGTCTTTGTTCATCTTGATCGTCAGCTCGGTGAAGTCGGGCTTGGTGTACTCCATGCTGTCTGCCAACCACGGCACTTCTTTGTCAGCAAAGATGGCGTAGTAGGCCAACGGCTCCCACAACAGCGCGTTGCCGTTCTGGTGGGTGTAGCCGACCGATGCCCAGGGGTTCGTCACACCCGGGTTTGCAATCGACCAGGCCAGGTTCAGGGTGTCCTCACGGGCAACCTCTGCCAGACCGGTTGCCGGGGCTGCTGCCTCGTCGGTCTTGGCCGGCTCTTCGGCCGGGGCTGCGGTCGGCTCTGCTGCAGGGGCTTCCTCGGCCGGGGCCGCGGTCGGCTCTGCTGCAGGAGCTGCGGCACCACCACAGGCAACGACCAAGAAGGCCATTACCAGCAGTGAAGCCAGTGCTTTGAAGCGAAACTTCATTCTCTGTCTCCTTCGACAATCTACTCGTCCCCACACGCTCACAGCTTCGGTTTACACCAGGAGGCGCATCCTGAAAATCTGTTGAGATTCGTGTGATGTGACGTAGCCATTTTAGCCGTCATTATATCTGTTGTCAACACAGTGGTTCCGGCGTGCAGATGCAGCCTCTGCGACCCTATGCACAGCCACTGAAAAACAATCGCCACAACTCATCAGATGAGTTGTGGCGAATATTCCCAGACTCGCATATCAGAGCGCATCAGGGTGGCGCAACATCCCACGATCGCTGTAGACCTGAGCCGCTTCACGCACCAGTGCCGCACAGCGCGGCGCCTGATAGACCACTGCCAGCCGCTCGGCCAACGCCGCCAACGTGGCAGCATCGGAACGCCCGGGCCGCAGGATCTGGTACATCTCGATGATTTCGCTGCGAGGGATGATGGTCATCTCGGCGGCACGGCCGAGGTTTTCGGCGAGTTGGGTGTAGCCAGCCGCTGCCGCAATCGCCGCCTGGGCGTCGAGCGCCGCCCGATGGATCTGCAGGTCGTCGAGACTCAACTCGCCGGCTAGCGCGCGTTCGAGGGTCACGTCGCTGAGCGGACGGCCGGTCGATGCGGTCAAATCCGCAGCATTATTGTCATAGAGCGGGTAGGTTGGCATCGGTTATACCTCGGGTTCCCAGTCGAAGCGCAACGCCTCGGGGGGCAAATCACGGATTTCTTCGCTCTCGCGGCGATGGAGCAGTGCCGTCTTGACGATGAGCCGCAGGCGCGCCCAGTTGTCGACCGACACCGGCACCGGTGTGGTGAGCTTTTTGGCGGCATAGCGGGCTGCGTTGCGCCCCATTGCACGGTAGGTCTCGAGGGTCATACTGGGTGATTGCGAAAAGAGCTCGAGGTTGTTCAGGCGAGCCAAATCGACCCGGTGGATAATCGACGTGCCCCGCGATTGGATGCCGATCGCCACGCCTGAGCCACTCAGTTTCGCCCCGACATGGCCGATTTCGGCACAGTCCGACGAACGCCAGATCCGCACGATCCGCCCGATGAGCCCCTCTTCGGCGATACCCGTTAAGACCGCTTTGAGCACCTCTTCGTGGTCGAGCCCGCCGATCGTCTTGGTGATGATACGCCCGAACGCCGGCCCGATCGCGACCACGACTTCGGTACTGCCCCCACGTTTGGCCGCGCCATAACTGGCCAGCGATTCGATGGGCGAGCCGAGCCGATCGACGATGAAATCACGCGGTGATTTCGCCTGGTGAATATGCGCGAGCTCGTGCCAACGCGCACCGTCGACGCGATAGCCGGTGCCCGGGCCTGAGTAGTCGTTGGGCTGGTTGATCGCGCTCTGGACCACAAAGGAGCGGTCGAAAATCGCCGCCGGCTGCAAATAGTCGCCCGCGATGCGCTGGCGCCCCATCGTCAATAGATGCTGCGCGACGTCGTCGAACCCCCGCCGCGCCAGCGCAGCGACGACATCGACCATACTGCGCTCGCTCGCCAGAAAGGCATCGGCAGCAGCCAAATCGGCCGCCAGATCGCGGGCGGGCATATCGTCGCTCGCATAGGCGACCACTGCGGCTTCCACTTCGTCGTCGCCGATGGGGGGGAAGCCGAGCTCGGCGTAGACCGCTTGGATCGCCTGCGCACCGCGCCGGCGGATCGCCGCTGCCTCGGGCTCGGTAATCGAACGCGTCCCGCCGTCGATCTGCATGTCGCGCTGCAGCACGGCGTAGTCGTCGAGATCGTCGGCGTCGAAATTGCCCCCGCCAAACATGTTGTCGCGCCGTGGCACGGCACTGTAACCCGAAAAAATGAAATCGGTCCCCGGGATGAACTGCAGCATCAACTTGGCCGCTTTGCGAATCGCCGAATGCGACGCCAATGCATCGTTGCCCGACGCGACCTCGAGGCCTAACATTGACGCCATCAGGTTTTCGGCCAATACCGCACGCACGCCACCGGGCAATGACTCGGGCAGCGCGATACACGAAATCGAGCCGTTCTGCACCCCTTGACTCCCGGCACCCCGGGTCACACACAGGCAGCGGGCTTCGAGGTAGAGCATCGAGCGCTGTTCGGCGCTCCCCATCAGTGCTTCGGAACCAGTGCCCGACGTGAAGCGGACTTTGACCCCACGCGAGGCATACGCCGATGCGAGAAACGCCTTCGACCACGGCGAATCGTCGCCGTCGACAAATGCCTGCTCCGTGCCGTACACCGACAACGTCTCGGCGTACGTCGTGAGACCCTTCATCGCCAAGCGCAGCCCGAGTGCTTCTTCGACGGCGCACTGGGTCATCACCCCGCCACGCCCCGTCTGGGCGCCCACGAGGATCGCCAAAGCGTTAAACGGGGCAGCCCGCGCCACACCCACAGTTGTTTCGAGCTCCGCGAAACCACGCAGGGCAGCTTCGGCAGCGTCAGCGGCCAGCAGGGCTGGGTTTTCTCTGCGATTCGTGACATGGGCTTGGTTGGCCGGAATCCGCCGGACACGCATCTTCGCCAGGCCGTTCATCATCTCGAGGACATTCATGTGGCGCATGATGTCGACCAACTTGGCCGGCGTACAGCCCGTCGCCAAACGCAGAATCGTCGCCCGCGGGACATTGATATCTGCCAGCATGTGGGCGATTTCCCGCGAGTCGAGCGCCATCGCCTCGGGGGCGACCGCCAGATCGATGCCGTGGGCAGCGATGAAGGTGTCGATGGCGTCGAAATCAGCACGGTCGCGACCGTCGAGTGCGACGATGCGACCGTTTTCGATGGTGAGTCCTGGTTGGGGGTCGTAGGGGCTGTCGGCGACCATCAACCCGGCTTCGGGCCACGGGTCGACGAATGTCTCGCGGTTGATGTCACGTTCTTCGAGCGCACGGAACCGTTTGAGTGAGCTCATGCCGTGACTCCTGTGCTACAGGCGGCAGGCCGATTACGACGCTGCCGGGTCGGATGCACCTGCGGCCTGTGCCGCAGCGTCGTACGAATACTGCGGCGGTGGCGCCGAGGTCGCACGAATCGTGACCGGTGCATGCAGCACGGCGGTCACTGGCATCATAGCAGGTACCCGGAGTCGATTCACCATCACGTTGATGGCTAGCATCCCCATGGTGTGCCCGTCGAACTGAATCGTCGTCAGCGCTTCGTCGTTCGTCGAGCCGGTCACATCGCCGAACCCGGTGACCGACATCTGGTCGGGGACCGAGATATTGCGCTCGGCCAATACCCGCAAGACGACCTTGGCGATGGCGTCTTCGCGACAGACTATCGCCGTCATGGCCGGGTAGCGATCGAGCAGGCGCTCGGTGGCCGCTTTGACCTCTGCAGGGTCGGTACTACACGGCTCGA